>VGHV01000149.1 GCA_016868095.1 Betaproteobacteria bacterium | reverse complement strand
CACCGACCCCCGTCACAAAATCACCTTGTGAGGTACCTTGGACGCGAACTTTTTTACCCTTGAGATCTGCGACACTTCGGATCTCGCCTCGGCACCAGAACACCTGCTCAGGAAATGGGAAGCTTCCAAGAATCATAGCGTTATGACGTTGACGCATGATTGTTTGCATCTCAGGCATCCACGCATTAACAATATCGCGGCTCATCTTGAAGTCCTTAGCCACACCGGCAATGTCGACCGCTTCAATCACTGCACCGCCATCCTCGATGTAGATCGGCAGGGCTGCTGCGACGTCAAAAACGCCTTGTTTGAGCAATCGTAAGAGTTCAGTACCTTTGAGATTAACTTCAGTAATCGATTTGATGTTGCCCTTGATAGCACCATTGGACGCAGCAGGTAGTTCTTTGGTCCAGAGGGGTTGCTCGAGTGCCTGCCAATTCGTTAAAAAACTCCAGGTGCCAATAACATTGAACTCTTTTTTGTCCAGGGTTTGAGCAATGCTCATGCTGCTTGCACCAATCAGTAATGAAGCAGCGAGCTTTGCCAGCCCCTTGTGCCATGGTTTCATCTCAGTCTCCTTGGTTGGCCCGCACTTAAAGCGCAGGCTTATTCGTTAGCGTTGATCGATTCAATGTCTATCGCTTGCGGTCGGCTAGGACATAGGTTAAGCGCCGGGAGATAATAATCGAGTTGATGAAATGCGCAAGACGCTGGCTCAGCGTCTCGCATCGGATAAACGCAACAAGTGGATTCAAATCAGCAAATCGGATCGAGCCTCGTGTTTATTGGATCGAGCCTAGTGATTATTGAAACATTGAGCGCCCCGGATTAAGCGGCCAGGCATCTCACCCGTAGCATGACCCTCTTCATAAACGACAGCCCCATTCACCCATGTGTAGTCATAGCCTTCAGAGCGCTGGACAAAACGTCGACCGCCACCCGGTAGATCACAAACCTGCTCAGGCATCGTGAGTCTCAATCGGTCAAAATCAACAAGGTTTAGATCGGCCTTCATACCAGGAGCAATCACACCTCGATCATTCAAACCGATTGCGACTGCATTGGTATGCGTTTGTGCCTTCACAAGATCCTCCAATCGCAGGCGCTTACCGCGATGACGGTCACGCGCCCAATGGGTAATAAGGAAGGTGGGAAAACTGGAATCACAAATATAACCATTATGAGCCCCTCCGTCGCCTAGCCCGAGCAAGCTAAAGGGGTGGGTCATCATCGCTCTAACCGACTCAAGATCCCCATGCTCATAGTTATGCAATGGAAAATAAAACAGTTGCTTACCCTCTTGCCTCAGCATGTAGTCGTACATAAATTCCCTAGGGTCTCGTCCCTCAGCTTGCGCTAGGGCCGCAACACTTTCATGAGGTGTTGGTTCATAAGTGAACTGCTCGTGCAAAGGAAAGTGTCGGTCATGAGCAAGCGTTAATCGCTGCAATCTCAAAGTTTCTGGCTTCGGTTGATCGGCAAGGATGGCGGCTTTTACCGACGCTTGCCGAAGCGCTTGAACACGTTCTGGCAGGTCAAGATGAGCCAGATCAAGATAGGCTTTTGCATACATAAAGGGACTCATCGAACACTGCAAGCCGAGCATCAGACCAATTGGCCTGCACGACACTTGAGCGCGCATGTTCAAGCCATCTGCCTGGGCAGCCTCGACTCTTTTGAGGATATCGCGCCAGCGATCGGGATATTGTCCCTGCTCAAGCAAGGTGAATGACAAGGGTCGGCCGCTCAGCCTGGCGGCATCTCTCATAATCGCAAACTCGCCCTCAAGATCGGCGAAGTCCGAAATCATTTGAATCACACCTTTGCCTGCCTCAGCAAGCCCTTGAGCGATGGCGCGGTACTCATCGCCCGAAACGTCCAGACTGGGTACCGCTTCGCCTTTACTCGATCGATGCACCAGCGCTCTGGAACTTGAGAAACCCAGGGCGCCCGCTTGAATAGCCTGCTTTACCACCTGACTCATCGATGCCAGGTCCTCACTGCTCGCCTTCTCTCGCCTTCGACCTCTGTCGCCCATCACGTAAACACGTACAGCCGCATGGGGCACCTGGGCCCCAATATCCATCGCATGTAGCAATTGATCAAGCGCGTCAAGATAGCCAGGAAAATCTTCCCAAGTAAAGCGAACACCTTCGCGAAGTACCGCTCCAGGTATGACTTCAACACCTTCCATCAGTTCAATCGCCCACTCCCGCTGCTCGCTGCGCAGTGGTGCAAAGCCGACGCCGCAATTGCCCATGATCGCAGTGGTCACGCCATGCCATCCAGAAGGGCTTAAATACGGATCCCAAAGTGCCTGACTATCATAGTGGGTGTGGATATCGATCCAACCAGGCATGAGGTATCGACCCGCTGCATGAATCTCACGGGTGCCTCGCGATCCTACGGATCCAATATCGACAATTTTGTGATCCTTGATGGCCACATCAGCCGCAAAGGCATCGCGACCCGTGCCGTCAATAACTTTAGCGTCGCGGATAAAAAATCATGCATGGGAAAGCTCCATTTAATTGGATAGATCTTTGGTCAAATTGACGGCTGAGCCATGCTCACTCTCGAGAGGTGCATCAAGTTCGAGCTCAGCACGTGCAACCAGGGCTTCTGGGAGGCTTGCGTGAACAGCAACGCCTAGCCGCTCAAAATCCTTAGCCTGCTGAATCAAATTCGCTTTACCCGAGACAAGCTGAGCGAGTGCTTTGTCGTAGCTGTCTCGCGCCCTCAGCAACGATTGGTCAAGGGCTTCCATATTCGCTATGAATGCAAGTAATTTTTTGTAGATTTTTGCAGCTCTTTCAGCAAGCTCGGCACTATGTTTGTGTTGATCTTCAAAGCGCCATAATTGTCGAACGATTTGTAGACTCGTTAACAGGGTTGTCGGGGTTGCAATCACGACCTGCTGATCCATAGCCTTTTGAAAAAGATCTGCGTCGCCCCGCATCGCTTCGCCAAAGGCAGACTCAATTGGTATAAACATAAACACAATTTCCGGCGTATTGAGACTGGGTAGTTCAGCATACGCTCGCGATGCGAGCTCTTGGATTCGATCGTTGACCGCACGAAGGTGTTCTTGAAGCGCAGTGCTGCGTTCGTGATCGTCAAGTGCATTCACATAACGTGTGTAGGCGTTTAGTGAGACCTTCGCATCGATGACGATGTGCTTGCCCTGCGGCAAATAGATAATTGCATCGGGCCGCTTTCTGCCACTATCGGTTTGAAAACTGACCTCGCGGCGAAAATCAATACCGTCTCTCAAACCTGAACGTTCTAATACGTTAGATAATACAAGTTCACCCCAATGACCCTGCACTTTGGACTGTCCTTGCAAGGCGGTTGAGAGGCGATGAGCCTCCTGGGTCATTTGCTGGTTGAGCGACTTAAGCTGACTGAGTTCGGTTTGCAATTGTGTGGCACGCTCAACATCTTTGAGTTGGACGTCGTTCAACTTGGCCCTGAATTCGACAATTCGATCCTTCAAGGGTTCAATGAGTCGCCCGAGTTGCTCCTCGCTTTGACGATTGAATTACTTTGCGCGGTCTTCGAGCATTTGAGCGGCGAGCAACTTGATTTGGTCGTGGAGAAATTGACGGCTTTGTTCCAGGCTCTGCTCTCGCTCGCGTTGAACCTGATGTGTTGCCCGGGTCTCAGATTCGAGTTGTGCCCGCAAGGCCTGCTGCTCTGACCGTGCAATCAGCGTTCGTGCCCAATAGCCCCCAAGGCCACCAAGTGCCATCCCAATCATCAGCATCACGACCAATCCAAGTTCAGCAAACAAAAGTTACACTCCCGCAAGTCTCACGAAGCTTGCCCATGAACATTTCCGAACCTACCATCGACACACTTCCCTGGTCCTACGGCAATCTTGCCGTTTATCGCTGGCACGCAAACCTGCCCACGCAAGCTCGCGGCGTCGTTTTAATGGTTCATGGGCTCGGCGAACATATGGGACGTTACAGCCAAACCGCGCAGATTTTGCAGCAGGAGGGCTGGATTTGTGTCGGATACGACCATCTCGGTCACGGCCGGTCCGAAGGCGACAGAGGAAAAATACCTTTTTCCGACGCCCTGGTCGAAGGGTTGGTCCATGTTGCACAACATGTCATCGCAGAAATGCCAAGCAAAATTGCACAAGACCTCCCCTTAATCCTGCTTGGGCACAGTATGGGCGGCCTTGTTGTTGTGCAGGCGATCGCAAAAGCTCGCGATCGAATGCCAGATATTTGTGCAGCCGTGCTAAGCGCCCCGGCCCTTGGGATTTTTTTGAGCGAATCAGAAAAGTGGCTACTGCGTAGCATTCCTCTCTTGCTCCCCAATCTGTGCCTCGACAATAAGATCAATACGAGCACCATTTGCAGAGACAAGGCTGTTGTTGAGCGTTACAACAAGGACCCGCTTATTCACCGCAAAATATCGCTTCGCCTTGCAGCGTGGATGTTTCATGCCTCTCAGCAGATCGACCAGTGCGCGCGGGCATGGTCTATGCCAGCGTTGCTCCTATTGGCAGGCAAGGACGTACTTGTCGATAACAAGAGCGCACAACGGTTCGCTCAGCAACTGTCTGCCGACCTGGTGGCGGTCCACAACGAGCCTGACATGCTTCATGAAGTGCTCAATGATCCTGAAAATAGCCGCGTCTTGAACCGTATTGCAGACTGGATGGATCTTGCGGTTACATCGTTGCCAGAGGCTTTTTCGCAAGCGCAGGCTCTACGTTGAGCTGGGCTCTCACCACCTCGAGGCTGGTTCTTAGCGCCTTAAGTTGACTAGCTGACAAGGCTGCAAGTGCATGCGGCAAAACCCCTGTGTATGGCTTGGGCGCTTTGCGCAAAAGCAGCCTACCTTTAGCCGTAATGCTCAGTTCCACTTTGCGGCGGTCGTCGCCCGAGCGAAGTGACTCAATAAAACCTGCTTCAAGCAATAAGCGCACGAGATTACTTGCGGTGCTCTGGTGAACATCCATACCGCTGGCGATCTCGCCCAAGCTAGCCCCTGGCGAGGCCTCAATCAAGGCCAGTGCCCAGACTTGCGCCCCACCAATGCCAACAGCTTTTTCCACTCTGGCGAAATGTGTACGCACCGCAGCAAAGATCGAGCGAAACTGCCCGAGAACTTCTTTGGCAAGTACGGGATCGGACTGGGCGCGCCCTGCTTGTGACTCATTCGGAGCGTAGGCCAACGCTTTACTTTTCGCCTTTGCCGCCGATCGCTTGTCAGCGACGACTGGTGAAGTCGGCCTGGGTTTCCTCAGTGATTTGCCCGACGAACTTGTATCTGGCTTTGATGCTCGCCTTTTTTCTCGAGTTAGGGTACTCACGCGCTTGTCTCAGTGGATGGTGTTGATCGGCGTGAGCATAGAGGTGCGTGCTTGATAAAGTCAAATAGTACCGAACCCTTGCTTGTTGTGGGTTCGGATCAGCATCAATGACTGCAACGTTTGACAATTCCATACGCAAGCACTCCTTGACAAAACTATTTACTTGCGATCTTCAACAGTAACCACGTCGTGCTGCATGAGCAGGTAGTGATGCTTCCAACACAAATATCAATTTCAAAGAGACTATTTATATTTGTGCAAATTGATGCAGACTGATCTCGCGGCTTAAATCGCATGTCATCATTCATAACAGTCTGACTGGCAAGCGGCCTCTGTCCGCAGCGAGCGATTTGAGGGGGTATCAGCCCCCTCTTTTTTTGTCTAGCCGAAGCCCCTAAGCACACACCAAGGCCAGAAGCGAGCAAACGCACTCGGTGGTTTTTGCTTGAGCCTGACACAAGGCATCGCTCGCAGCACTTTTCTTATTTGCTCAAAGACATCCTAAACATGCAGATTCAATGCACAGGTCCAAATTGCCGCGCCACATGGCGGCGTTTGGCACCCTGCAAGGCTCGCCATGCAATCATTTTGTCTTTGTGCCAACATATTTTTCGCCTGATCTTATTTTGCCAAATCTTTATCTGTAAACTCGAGTCTGCGCAATGCCCCTTCTCTAATCTCGTGTTTTAGAGGTAGTTGGCCTTAGGCCAAATCCCGAATAAGCCGCAGCACATTGAAGCTGCTCCAAGGAGAAGTTGATGAGTCAGGTCGAAGATAATCGCGCAAACATCCGCGCCAATCGCAAGAAACTTTTTGAACTAGAATCCACTTTTATGTGGAATAAGGCGCAGGCTTATCGCGAGCGCTCAA
>VGHV01000148.1 GCA_016868095.1 Betaproteobacteria bacterium | reverse complement strand
TGCGCAGTTTGGTCGGGTAGTTGGCGATGGGCGTGATTGAGGCCAGGATGGGCAGAGTGCGGTGCCGTGAGGGCAGATAGAGGGTGTCGTTTGCCGCTACGTGCCCGCTGAAGTCCATACTTAAAGCGTACGCTCGGTCACGCCGGTTGGGCAACCAGATCGCAGACTGATCAACGGGCTAAATTGTTATCCAGCCGCCTCCCACATTGCGTCGATACGATCCAGCGTCGTAATCACTTCAAGTGCTTCAATGTCAGTAAATTTCGGCAACGCCTTTACTGCTTTACATAAGATTGCCAAAGCAACTGACAGAATGCTTTTGATGGTCTCTTCGGGAACGTCACTGTGGTAGCGAAGCACAGCAGGACCAGCATGTCGGGCGATTAAGGTTGATAGCTGATTGTGAGCGAATGAACAAAATACGCGATAGGTAATGTACTCTGATTGAATTCCTGCGGCTTTGAATTTTTGTTCGACCTGCTGATGACTAAGGCCTTTGGATCGCAGCTGATCCCGGATAGGCAATGCTTTGGCTTGCCATTCGTTCAGTGTTTTGATGGCAGTCAAATCTTCTCTTATAGAGTTATAGTTTACAAAGCCTTCGAAAAGCACCACGTCACTTCGAGCGTTTTCGAAACGCATCTGATCCAAATGCTTAGGGTCTCGCGCTAAGTTGAGCAAGTCTGACAAACCTTCAAGCATTGATCTGACGATGATGGCTGCTTGAGCGGAGTGATGTGCTTCAATAAGCAAAATAGCTGCCGAAAACTGTTCAGCGATGGAAAGGCAAAGAGACGCCGCCACTCTTGCCTCACCACTGTCAGAAACTATTGCTTTCAACAAGATGACGTCGACCTGATCTTTGGCTGCCTTAGCAGTACCAATCAATTCATTTAGTCCGAGCATGATTGGTCATTTACGCAGTTTTTTGGATTATTGCCACCGGACGGGAAATTCGGATTGACACGAGTTAAGTTGTCAATTTCAAAACATACCTGGGTGTTCTCTTCTCTTGCTTGCTCTTGCTAGGAGCTCTTCCCAACCAAATTCCCAGTTGTCACACACCAATGGTTCTACGCCAAAAGGACGATTAGCCCAGAACTCTCGGGAATACGTATCCGCATGAACAAGGATGACAGTCTTTGGTCTTTCACCATAGGGAAGTCTGGAGTGATTGCGAGCTCTTTGAGCAAGAAGCCACCAAAGTCCTGATTCATCTGTAGACAGACCGACTCCGGCGAAATAGATTGGTCTGTAAAGGAAATGGGCCACCCAGTGGTTGATCCGGTAATCCGTCTCTTTGCCCGGTTCGCTGTGATTCAGCGATGCCTCTTCAAAGCTTTCTTCATATTTTTTCCAGTCAATCACTTCATCACTTTTTAAAGTGTCTTTCTCGTACGATTTGACTAACTTAAATGCTTCTTTCAAGGCATTGGGTTGTGAGCCGTAATCGTAAAGACCCATGCGTATTGTTGATGGGTCGTTAACTGAACCTTTTGGAAACCATACCCTAGTCAGAGGGTGATTGTTTGATTTGACGAAGCAATACAAACGCTTTTCTTCTACCTCTGTCAGCTCTGTTTTTTTGTGACCAAATAGACCTGGATCGTAAGTAAAGTTTCGTGGATCGGTCCAGCAATTGTCAAAGTTGAGCGAAATGACAGTCCCAAAAATTTCATCAAGAATGAACTGAGACTTGGTGCTTTGAAAGGGATAGTTTTGGTGATGGCGCCTTAGAACTTCTTTTACTGCCAGTTTCGCATCTGCTTCAACGGCGTTTGCTTGACCTGCTTTAGCAAGAATCCAATGCCCAGAGTCGGAAGCCCTTTTATAACCGTTATCAATCGCCGATTCTAAAAGTCGCTCCCAGCGCAATACTGGCGGTAGCGTTTGCGATGGCCGAGACACTTGAAGAACTTGGGCCGTTTCATCTATAAGAGTGTTCCAGCTTGAAAGAGCGGTATTTTGATGTCCAAGTACCCAACTGTGGAATCCACTGCCAACAATCAAACACGGTTTTATGACAGCCCTTTTGCGATAAAACTTACCTATCTGGATCGTACCAACGGCGATCAATATCGTCTATCAATGGAGCCTTAACATGCCTCCATCAGCACCCACCATCGTCGAATACACGCCCCAAGAGCACGGCTTCTATGAAGAGTTGGTCCGGCTCGTGATCTGCCTCGGCTCTGTTGGCAAGGCTATAGAACTACATGCGACGGGTGCTGCGAAAAAATTTAAGACAAGTGAGACGTTTGCGATTCAGGGCAAAGAAGGTGTGAGCGGCCTCGAAGTTCACGTCTTCCCTCGTCCGTTCTACGACCGATTATTGAGTCCAGCAGGCAAGCAGGCTGAATTCGTTCGGGTCATTAAAAAGCCTATCAACCCGTCCCCACCGAAACATCCCATCCAATTGAACAACGTTCAGGTGTTGATGGCACGTCTGGTCGGCGATGCTTTCGTGTCTTACTACGAGCGGCACCTTGATACTGTTGAGGCTCGATGGGGTAGAGAGTCACAGGGCAATTGGCCAATGGTCTGGTGGTTTGCTTGGGCGGTTCGCAATGCCTGCTCCCACAACGGCAAAATTTTCATCAGAGATCCTAGCCACGCTGGTGTCCAGTGGCGCAACCTAAAGTACGACTTCATGGACAACGGACGGTCTGTGCTGTTTGATGACCTCACTGGCGTCGAATTGATCCTGCTGATGGAAGAGGTGGATGCCGAACTTCGGCGTTCGTAGCCCGCAGAACCCAGGCTACCCAGCCCACAGGTGTAGCTAACCTGGTCGGCCCACCCCGGCTCACGCTGACCAACAGGCTCAAAAAGGTCCAGTCCACAGCCATAAGTCAGCCAAGACCCCAGCGTAAAGAAAATTGACGCTTATGCCACGACCAAGCCCACACACCTACCGCCCAGAGTAGCTAACCGAAAACCTTGCTACACCTGCGTTCAAACTATTGGAAGGCGAGTGGAAGCCGCTCACCGTGGCGTCAGCAAGCCTAGATGAGAGGGTATGGAAACAATGAACTCGGCCCCAGGACAAAGTCAGTGGGCGGGTGAATTGTCGATCATAGGCAATCTTGGTCGGGGTGAGAGGATTCGAACCTCCGGCCTCTGCGTCCCGAACGCAGCGCTCTACCAGGCTAAGCTACACCCCGAAGGACCACTGATTGTATCAGGGCAAGTCTGCATCCGATGACCACAAAGTCAGGACCGCAGCTGAGATCGCGCTGGCCCTTGAGGACAAGCTTCAGGTTAGACAGATACTCAGCCAATGCTTCAGTTTGGCAGGCAATACCCTAGTAAACTCGCATACGTTATTTCACGTATGTTGATTTCGGACTAGGAGTTCGCCGTGGCTGAAGCCGTAATGTTGGTTGTGACCTTATTGGCGATTGGCTTTATTGCGACACGTTTGTCGGAATGGTTGAAGTTGCCACATAGCGTGTTTTTGGTGGTCTTAGGCTTGGTTGCAGGCTGGGGCATTCGCTCGTTGAATCCCCAACTCATCGAGCCGCTGACTGCAGAGTTCCCAGAGATCATCCTTTACGTGCTGCTGCCGCCATAGATTTTCGAATCGGCCTACAACATCGACCTTAAAGCTTTGCAGCGTGATCTTGTCCCTGTCTCTGCGCTTGCGGTTGTCGGTCTGATCTTGTCGACCATCTTGGTCGGTTTCGGCATGCACTGGGGCTTGTCGATCGCAATCATCCCTGCCTTGTTATTTGGTGCACTTATTTCGGCAACCGACCCCGTCGCTGTGGTTGCACTTTTTAAGGAGGTTGGTGCTCCCAAGCGCTTAAACCTGCTGGTCGAAGGGGAGTCCTTATTCAATGACGGCACCGCAATTGTTGCCTTCACGGCTTTGCTGGGTTTGCTGTCTGTGGACACAATCACTGGCGATTATCTTGGCCAGGCCTTGCTCCGATTCTTCGTGGTTTTTTTTGGTGGCGTGGCAGTGGGCGCTGTGCTGGCCGTTATTCTTGCGCCTTTCGTTCAGCTATGCCGCAACGGTACGGCACAAATTGGCCTAACGATCTTTGGTGCCTACGCCAGCTTCATTATCGCCGACCATTTTCTTCACTTAAGCGGTGTCATGTCGACCGTCGCTTTGGGTTTATTCATGGGTACTCGAGCGCGATTGGAATTTAATCGCGAGGCTTTGCATGGCATGGGCCACATGTGGGAACTCATGGCGCTATCGGCCAATACCTTGGTATTTATCGCGGTGGGCCTCACGGTCGATATGGCCTTGTTATTCAAGTCGATCGAATTTATACCGATCACATTATTGATTGTTATCCTTGCAAGAGCAGTCGCGATCGTTGCGGTGGTTCCACTGCTGAATCAGTTCAAGCTTTGCCAACCGGTTAGTGCCAGTTATCAGTTCATTATGTTCTGGGGCGGATTGCGTGGCGGCCTGGCCTTAGCGCTCGTGCTATTGCTTCCTGATACGCTGGCGGAAAAGCCCTTGTTCCTGGCGCTTGCCACCTCGGTTGTCCTGGCAACCTTGCTTGTCAACGCCCTTACCATCGGTCCGGCTTTACGCTGGCTTGGTATCGACAGATTAACTGCAGAGGAACAGTCCGTATTCAGACATTCCTTGGCCAAGTTGTGGCAATCGATCTACCACGGCCTTCATCACGACACCAAAGGCGGTCTCTTGTCGCCTCAGGTGGTTGAGCGATTTGTTCGCCAGTCTGCACCGCTCACTCGAAGCCAACAGCAGCGCCAGGCTAAGGACTTGGAGGATGATTTGCGTATCGGTTTGCGCTCAGCCTTGCTTTCAGAGGGCTTGTTTTACGAGATTCAAATGGAAGATGGTTTGCTTGGTAAGGCTGTGTATTTGGATCTCAAGCACTTTACGCAGGAGCGTCTCGACGTTTTAGACAGAAAAGGTCCCAACGCCCTGGCAATGACCCGACTGACATTGATACCGGTGGATCGACCCTGGGACGGGAGTTTAGAAAAACTCAGCCCAAGCCTGTATGTTCGTGTCAAAGAAAAGCGTTTGACCCGCCTTCTTAATGCATTGTTTCACCTTGAGCGAGGCTTGCACCATGTGATGGATCACCTTGAAGATGATTCGGTTCGCTCCTACCTCGAGCGCGAGTCGAGTCTGATCTACTTGCAATACACGCAGCTTTGTCAGGCCTATCCACATCTGTTATTCCAGGTGCAAGGCGATTTCATTGCGCGGTCGTTGGGCTTACAAACCGAACGATGGCTCGATCGCTCTTATAAAAGCGGCCTGATTACCCGGGCCGTTTACAACAAGGTGGCTGAAGCAGTCGTTGCGCAAGAAGACAAGGCCATGCAAATGTTGGAGCGTTTTCAGCATCCCTCGCCGTCAGATCTGATCGCACAGGCTAGCGCCTTTCACCATCTTACGCAGCAGGGTATTGAGGCACTGGCAGCAAATGCCAAAACCCGTATCTTGCACGCTGGCGAAGTTCTAAAGCTAGGTGGTGAGGTGCATGAGGGATTTATCGTGGTGAAGTCAGGCATGTATGAGCATGTTCAAGCCACGAAAGATCACCGACGCCATGCCCATTTCATTACCGGCGACGCTGTAGACGGCCAACGAGAGGTCGGCATGCTCAAGACGGTGGTACCCGGCGAAATCCTTCTGGTCGATCGGCCACTCGGGGGCTAAAAAGTGGCGTTAAGTGCTCATGTCAGACTTATTTAAGCGTGAGGCTCCCCCAAACGAGCCTTAACAATCCGCCACCCTTACTGGGTCTGACTTACTTGAGTGATGATGAGATCGGTTGCTGGAAAAGTCGCCAAACCATAACGGTTTGCGATGGGCACTTGCCCGATCGCATCGAGCACCGGCATGCCTTGCATAATCTTTCCAAACACGGCGTAACCGTCGCGAACACCCTGAGCGTAGTCGAGCCCAAGATTATCGGCGAGATTAAAGTAGAACTGGCTCGTTGCCGAATTCGGGTCATCGGTACGTGCCATGGCAATCGTTCCTTTGAGATTACTCAAGCCATTTGTCGACTCAAGCGTGATCGCAGGGCGCGTAGGATTTTTGATCGCTGGCGTTAAGTCGACCCACCCACCCTGTGCAACAAAGCCCTTCTCGATTCGATGAAATTGAGTGTTGTTATAGAACTGATCATTGACATAACCAAGAAAATTTCGCACGGTGATCGGGGCCGCCGTTGGATTGAGCTCTATCAGCAAGT
>VGHV01000147.1 GCA_016868095.1 Betaproteobacteria bacterium | reverse complement strand
CCTGGAGTCGCTTGCTGATTCGCCATAGTTGTCCAAGCGCTTGCATTAAATCCTCGGCAAGCACGGCCTTAGGCCAAACAGCACGCTCCCAGTCCTCAATCACTTGCTCATCAATGCTGCTTTCAAGCTGGTCGTGGCGTAAGTTGGCCCGTATCTTGACCCGCTCAAGTTTGGTCTCTTCACCCACGACCTCGCATTGCGCGTTGAAGCGAACGTAAAGCGATAGCGCCGGGCAAAGCTTGCCTTCGTCGAGAGAAAAGCAACGCACGATCGCCTCAGGAAGCATTTGGATTTTCTGACCCGGCGCATAAACGGTTGACATCCGCTCCCTGGCCATCGCATCCCACCGACTTTCAGGTGTGAGCAACAAGGCCGGGACTGCAATATGCACACCAAGGCTAAGCTCGTTGATGGTCTGCCCATCGGCTGCGTAGCTAATGCTCAAGGACAGTGCGTCGTCGATCTCCGTGGTGCTCGAATCGTCGATCGAAAACGCTTCGACCGCTGCTTGGTCGAGGGCATTGATAGTCAATGTGAGCGATGCGATCGCCCTCTCGAGTTCAACTTGAGGATAGGCCGCATCGAGCCCTTTCGGGAAATGCTCTTGTGCAAATAGCTCCTGATGCAATTGCAGCGCAGTGGCAAATTGGCCGCAGGCCAAGAGCAGCCGCGCAGTCGATAACTGCCGCGCTTTGCAAGCCGCATCGATAGCTCGATAGGCCAACGATTGCTTGTCTGGTTTTAATAAGAGCGCAATAGGGCGCACCAACCCAGCTGGGCCTTGAGGGTCAAGCCAATCATGAGGCCATTGATCTTGCGCTAACAAGCCGGCCCAGGCTTGGACCATGTCATCTTGCTGACGTCGTCGTTCGAGCGCTTGCAAGGCGCGATCGATTTGCTCACGAGGCTGTGGGCGAAAAAGCCCCCGACCGCGACGCAAAAACCAAATCGGTGCCTCTTGCAAGCATATGAGCATGGCGCAGGCTTGAACTGCGTTTGGGCCGCTGCCAAAGTACTCACTTGCCAGCGCCATGAAGTCGAGGTCGCCAGCGGTTTCTTGGTTGCAGGTTTCCCAAATAAAAGCCACATCAAGCTCAGCAGCCATCGCTTTAGCCTGCACAAGCAAGTCTTGCGGTCCGGGTTGCGAAAATCGCATAAACATGTGGTTTTGTTTGACTTTGCTGCGTCGACCACTGGCTTGCTCGATCTGCACACTTGCCGGCGCTTCGGCAAGCAATTTGCCGCAGCGTAATTGCCCTTCTTCTTCAAAAAGAGCAAAAGGCCCGCTGCCATGGACCTGCGTGGTGTTGGTTTGATCTTTACTCAAGAGGCCTCTAGCGCATCAAGCAATCGCTGATGAATCCCACCAAATCCGCCATTACTCATAACGATAATGCGGTCATTCGGCCTCGCCGACTTAGCGATCGCAGTGATCAGTGCATCCATCGCATGGTGAACCTGCAACTTGTCGCCGAGCGGCGCAAGTGCGCCAGCAACATCCCAGGACAGCCCGCCTGCATAGCAAAACACAAGATCAGCCGTTTGCAGACTCGGCGCTAATCTTGCAGCCATTGCCCCTTGCTTCATCGTGTTTGTTCGCGGTTCAAGCACTGCAATGACGCGCCCCTTGCCAAACTCGGCTGCTGCTGCGAGACTGGCCTCAATCGCTGTGGGGTGATGCGCAAAATCGTCGTAAACGTCAATCTCACGGACGCTACCACGCCACTCCATACGCCGCCTTACCCCGCGAAAACCTGCAAGATGCTCGATCGCCTGCTCAGGCTCAAGACCAAGACAACGAGCGGCCGTCAGCGCAGCCAAGCAATTATTGCGGTTAAATGCCCCCGAAAGTGCGAGCTTGAATGCGCCGATTTTTCGGTTTGCATCATGCAATTGGATGATTTGGCCACCATCGATCGCTTGCGAGCCGGCGACCCAAAGTCCCTTTGCGGCATCACCGAATCGCTCAAGCTGCGACCAGCAACCACGGGCAATTACGCGTTCGAGCGCTTCGCCTGCAAGTCCTTGTGCTGGCATCACAATAAATGCCTGGCGCGCCATCATCCTCACCAAGTGATGAAACTGGACTTCAATCGCGGCTAGATCAGGAAAGATATCTGCGTGATCAAATTCTAGATTATTGAGCACTGCCACCTGCGGTCGATAATGCACAAACTTTGATCGTTTATCGAAAAATGCCGTATCGTATTCGTCTGCTTCAATCACAAATGGCGCATCGGGCGAACCCAAAAAGCCACTCGATTCGAAGTCGTGTGCAACCCCGCCAATCAAGTAACCGATGTCTTGTTTCAAGCCCTCGCGAAGCAATAAGGCACTGATTGCGGTCGTTGTGGTTTTGCCATGAGTGCCTGCAATTGCAAGTACAGGCCGCGATCCCAGCACAGCCTCGCTCAACCATTGCGGGCCCGAGCGATAGGGCAGCCGCGCATCCAAAATCGCCTCCATCAAGGGATTACCGCGCGAGACCACATTGCCTATGACAAATAAGTCAGGCTTTAACGCGATCTGATCAGCCGAAAAGCCCTCAAGAAAATCGATGTCGAGCGCGCGCAGTTGATCGCTCATCGGGGGGTAGACATTGGCGTCACAGCCTGTGACCCGATGCCCGGCCTGACGGGCGATGGCGGCGAGA
Source organism: Betaproteobacteria bacterium (assembly GCA_016868095.1). Lineage (GTDB taxonomy): Bacteria > Pseudomonadota > Gammaproteobacteria > Burkholderiales > Burkholderiaceae_E > UBA3064. The sequence continues at coordinate 3,669 of VGHV01000147.1, read as the reverse complement.
CCGCCCATGAAGGTGCCCGCAATACCTAATATGTGAATATGCACGATGCCGTCATTTTAATCAGCAAACGACAAGAACCATGGCTTCACGAACACATGATGAAATCCGCGAACAACTCGCACAGCATATCGCCCAGTTGATCGCAGACCACGGCCTCGAGCCTGGGCAGGCCCGAAAACGAGCGCTCGAATCGCTAAGTGGCGGGCAGCGTCTGCCAAACAGTGCAATACCTGATGCTTTGGATATCGATCGCGCGCTGCTTGAACATCTCGAACTCTTCGATCCGCATCATGGTCAGCGCCTGCGACGCATGCGCCAAGTTGCCATTGCCATGATGCGAAGCATCGCACCCACACCCGTGCTTGCGACCGGCGCAGTGTGGAAAGGTATTGCCAGCCAGGATGCCCCAATCCATTTGCAGGCCTTTCCTGAAGACTCAAAGCAGCTACATTTTCGACTGCTCGATCTCGGACTCGACCCAGAAGCCTTGTCCTTGAGACATTTCAGAACGGGCAAAGCGATTGAAGCACTGGGTGTGCATTGGCAGGGCGAGGCGATCATGATTGCGATGTACACCCCGGTTGATTTCCGCGGAGCGCTGCAGCCGACCCACATCGGAGGACAAAGCCTCATGGAACGCGGCGATGTGCTCGCACTTGAAGCAAAACTTGGGCCTTAAGATCCGGCCAGCCATGCCAAAAGCCGTGACTTTATGAGGCCTTACTGACGAGGACTAACCTTTCGTATAAGATCCCGCGCCATGAATGCCTCAGAAACACAGGGAAAGCGCTTGTTGACGCGCATGCTCGGCCTGCTCGCTCTCGCCTTTGTCCTGACAGCCGCAGGTGCGTGGTTTGCTACCCGCTACTACAGTGAGCAACCGGCAGCACACCACGCAAGCCAGACTTTTTTTTCTCAGCGATTTGAAACTGCCGACAACAGCCCCCTAGAGCTCTCGAGCCTTCGCGGCAAAGTGATCGTGGTGAATTTCTGGGCGACCTGGTGCCCCCCATGCGTTGAAGAAATGCCCGAACTCGATGCTTTGCAGCGCGAGTTTGAGGCCTCTTCACCCAACCGTGTCAAAATGATCGGGATCGGTATCGATTCACCTTCTAACATCCGGCAATTTGCAGCAAAATCGCCCGTTGCCTACCCCCTCCTACTTGGCGGGACAACAGGCAATGAACTAGCGCGTTTATTTGGAAATGACAAGGGCTTGTTGCCTTATACGGTAATAATCGGGCAAGATGGCAACATGTTAAAAACAATTGTCGGAAAAGTGCGCATTGATGCGCTTCGAAGTCAAGTGCGGGCTGCCCTTTAAATGAGTGCTGAGCAAACGGCCTCCGCGCCTTGTGTATTGGTCATCCAGGGCCCGAATCTCAACATGCTCGGGCGTCGCGAGCCAGGAATTTATGGCCATGAAACACTCGAGGACATTCACCAAAGGCTGCGTGCAGCCGCAAGCGCCATGGGCCTGGATCTTCATGTCTTTCAGAGCAATCACGAAGGCGCCTTGATCGATCGTATTCATCAGGCGCGCGAAGAATCAGTCGGGTTCATTCTTATCAACCCGGCTGGCTTTACCCACAGTTCAGTCGCGCTACGCGATGCGCTTGCCGCCGTTGCAATTCCCTTTATTGAAGTACACCTTAGCAATATCCACCAGCGGGAGGCCTTTAGGCATCACTCGTATTTTTCTGATCTTGCGATCGGAAGCATTGTTGGACTTGGCTCGCAGGGCTACGAACTCGCCCTGCAAGCGGCAGCGAGGCGCTTGCAGGCTTAGCCCTGGTCAGGCAGCCCCCAAGCGAGCGAACCGAGACAGCCTGGCCTCAGGCACTCAAAGCAATTAGGACATGTCGATGGACTTACGAAAAATTAAATCATTAATCGATTTGGTCTCTGAGTCGGATATATCAGAGTTGGAAATCACTGAAAACGAAGGCAAGGTGCGGATTGTTAAAGCGCAACCAGGCTTGAGCTTGCCTCAAATGAATGCCCTCGCATCGATGCAGTCACTACACATGCAAGCGCCAATCTCACTGACCAGCCTGCCTGCGGCACAAAGCCTCAGCCAAAGTCCAGCGCAGGCCCAAGCCATACCCGCTCCGGGAGATCCGCCCAGCGCCGAGGCCAAGCACAATGGTCATGTAGTGAAGTCACCCATGGTTGGTACTTTTTATCGTGCTTCGCAGCCGGGCGCAGACCCCTTTGTTCAAATAGGGAGCAAAGTGGGTGAGCAAGATGTGCTTTGCCTGATTGAGGCGATGAAGCTGCTCAACGAAATCGAGGCTGGCAAGGCGGGCACGGTTACCCAGATTCTTGTAGAAAACGGCCAACCCGTTGAGTATGGCCAGCCGCTATTCGTGATCGAGTGAGGCTAGGCCTTGCCAAAGTCCGAAAAGCAGGCTGCGACCTTCGTGTGAGAGACCGATGTTTGAAAAAATATTAATTGCCAATCGCGGCGAAATCGCGCTTCGAATTCAACGCGCTTGCCGAGAGATGGGTATTCGGACGGTTGTGGTCCACTCGGAAGCAGATACCGAAGCCAAGTATGTGAAATTAGCCGATGAATCGGTATGTATTGGCCCTGCACCGTCCCGCGAAAGCTATCTCAATATTCCCGCGATTATTTCTGCTGCCGAGGTTACAGACTCTGAAGCCATCCACCCAGGTTATGGCTTTTTATCTGAAAACGCTGACTTTGCCGAGCGGGTTGAGCGATCGGGATTTGTGTTTATCGGACCCAAGCCCGAGTCGATCCGGATCATGGGTGATAAGGTCAGTGCCAAACAAGCGATGAAATCAGCAGGTGTTCCCGTGGTACCGGGATCGGAGGGCGCGCTTCCTGACGACCCCAAAGAGATTGTTCGCATTGCGAGGCAGATTGGCTACCCCGTCATTATCAAGGCGGCAGGTGGCGGTGGCGGGCGCGGCATGCGCGTGGTGCATACCGAAGCTGCGCTCATCAATGCCGTGACGATGACCCGAAGCGAAGCAGGAGCAGCGTTTAACAATGCAAGCGTTTATTTGGAGAAGTTTCTCGAGCAGCCCAGGCATATCGAGATTCAAATTCTCGCGGATGGTCAGGGCAATGTGGTTTACCTCGGCGAGCGCGATTGTTCGATGCAACGTCGGCACCAGAAGGTCATCGAAGAAGGACCCGCACCAGGGATAGCCCGCAAGCTGATTGATCGGATTGGCAGCCGATGCGCCGACGCTGCAAAGAAGATTGGCTATCGCGGCGCAGGAACCTTCGAATTTTTATTTGAAAACGAAGAGTTCTACTTCATCGAAATGAACACCCGGGTGCAGGTCGAACACCCGGTCACCGAAATGATCACCGGGATCGATATTGTTCAACAACAGATTCGAGTCGCGGCGGGTCAAAAACTCATGTTCAGGCAAAAGGACATCGTGCTCAAAGGCCATGCCATCGAGTGCCGAATCAATGCCGAAGACCCCTTTCGATTTACCCCATCGCCTGGCCGCATCAGCCACTGGCATCCCCCAGGCGGGCTTGGCGTGCGCGTCGACTCGCATGCTTACACCAATTATTTGGTACCTCCTCACTACGACTCGATGATTGCTAAAGTCATTACTTACGGTGACAGCCGCGAGCAGGCCATGGCAAGGATGCGCATTGCACTTTCCGAGATGGCTGTT
>VGHV01000146.1 GCA_016868095.1 Betaproteobacteria bacterium | reverse complement strand
CTTTCACTGGCGAACCTCAAGATCGCATCGTTATCGAAGTTCATCTTTTCATGTGGCGGGGGATGACGATGCGCTGTTTGAGCAAGGGCCTGCGCAGGGTGAGTCATTCATCGACGTGCGACTATCCGCCGAGTCATTTCTCGTCGATTATCTTCAAGGCGGATTTTGCCTGCTGCTTTATGTTGCGCCTGCTGAGCTCGACGCTATTGTTCGAGTTGTGCAAAGTTGGCGTGAGCATGGACCACCGCTGAAATTATTGCTTCTTCATCCAAGCGATAAGGAGCTTACCGCGTCGAGTTTGTTGCTCGATAGTGATAGGGTATTGAGCGATGATGATGCTAGCTTGCGAGATAAATACGGCTTAAGGACAAGGGGCGCTGCCTACTTATTTCGTCCTGATCAACACGTGGCTGCACGCTGGATCGCACTTGATGCGGTTCGCTTGCAAACCGCGCTCGATCAAATTTTTAGTGGGTCGCTGCTGATATCCTAAGCAAGCAAGGCTTCAAGCCATAAATTCAAGTCATGGAGGGCTCAATGTCTGGCAAGCTATCGATTCCTGATCTAGAACTTATCTATGATGAACTGGCTCAAGCAATCGACTCGCTTGAGCCAAGTAAGCAAACCTTGTTTCTGGTGAAGCTCGTCTTGCTCAACGCCAACGAACTCGGGGATGCAGACCTCGTGAGAGCACATATCCAAGCATCGCTGAAAGATTTGTAGTCATCCATGGGGTACAGATTGGCTGCGACCATGTTTAGGCTGCTTGACGAGTGTACTTGCGGCGATATGCGGCGTAATACATCGTGGGAATGACCACCAAGGTCAGTACCGTGGACACAAAAATGCCGAATATCAATGAAATCGCCAGGCCATTAAAAATTGGATCATCAAGAATAAAAAATGCGCCAAGCATCGCTGCTAAGCCGGTGAGTACGATCGGTTGAGCACGGGTAATCGCCGCATCAACGATCGCTGCTTCAAAGGCTTTACCCTGGTGAAGTTGCAGGCGAATGAAATCGACCAGCAAAATTGAATTGCGCACAATAATCCCTGCCAGCGCAATCGTGCCGATCATGCTTGTGGCGGTGAACTGTGATCCGAGCAAAGCATGTCCAGGCATCACACCAATCACCGTTAACGGAATAGGGGCCATGATGATTAAGGGTGTGAGGTACGAGCCAAATTGTGCAACAACCAGAAGATAAATCAGTATCAGACCAAAGCCGTATGCCAGGCCCATATCACGAAAGGTTTCGTAGGTGATTTGCCATTCACCGTCCCATTTAAGTGCATAGCCGCGCCAAGCCTCGTCTGGCTGGCGGACGAAGTAGCTTTGCAAGCTTGATCCATCGGGAGCCTTGATTTGATCGAGCTTAGCGTGTATTTCAAACATGCCATAGAGGGGACTGTCACGACCACCGGCAAGGTCGGCCGTCACATAATGCACCGGGAGCAGATCCTTGTGGTAGACGGGCTGTTCGCGAACGCTGTCGCTGATACTGACAAGTTCTCGAATCGAAATGAGCTTGCCCTGGCTGCTTCTTACGCCGAGCTGTAGCAAGGCATCGAGGTCGCCATGTTTTTCGGGCGGCAATTGCACGATAAAGGGCACGGGGTACTTCGAGGCGTAGTGAAGATAACTCAGGGTTTCGCCTTGAAGTCCAGCTCGAAGACTGCTCACAATCGCTTGCTGAGAAACGCCATGCAGTGCAGCTTTACGCCGGTCAACGAGTATAAGACGCCGTGGCGCTTCAGCGTTGCCGCTGTCGTCGATATCGACCACATCAGCGGTGGCCTGAAAGCGAGCGCGCAGTGTTTCAGCGACGAATTTGCGCCCCTGTGCATCCGGGCCATAAATCTCGGCAACAATTGGTGAGAGGACAGGTGGCCCAGGAGGAACTTCGACGACCTTGACCTTTGCGTCGAAGCGCTTTCCAATCGCTTGCAAGTCAGCTCTAAATCGAGACGCGATCGCATGACTTTGCTCTTTTCGTTGATGTTTATCATGAGATTGACTTGCAGATCACCCATTTCCGGCATGCTTCGCAAATCATATTGCCTCACAAGGCCATTGAAGTTCATTGGTGAGGCTGTGCCCGCATAGGCCTGATAGTGAGCTACCTCAGGCTGCTCGCTTAAATAGGCACCTAAATCGCGAAGAGCAGCGGCTGTTTTTTCAAGCGGCGTGCCGGCTGGCATATCGACAATGACTTGAAACTCAGACTTGTTATCGAAAGGCAGCATTTTGAGAACGACAAGCCCGAGGGCGGGCAAGGCCACCGATAAGCCAATAAGGCCCATCATGCCTGCACCCAAAATCAGACGATGACGCCCACCTCGTATTGGATGTAATAACGGTGTGAAAAGTACTCTGAAAACCCGATCAACAGGCCCCGGCGTGTGGTGATTGGGCTTTTCGGTATGCGCTGACTTCATCCATAGCCGAGCGAGCCAGGGTGTGATGATAAAAGCGATCGCAAGCGACAACAGCATTCCCATGCTGGCATTGATTGGGATCGGACTCATATACGGTCCCATGAGCCCAGACACAAATGCCATGGGGAGCAAGGCTGCAATGACTGTCAAGGTAGCAAGAATGGTCGGTCCGCCAACTTCATCAACGGCGCCTGGAATAATCTCGCTAAGACTCTTATCGGGGTAAAGTGCTTGATGACGATGGATATTTTCAACAACAACAATCGCATCGTCGACCAAGATCCCGATGGAGAAGATCAGCGCAAACAAGGACACCCTGTTTAAGGTGAAGCCCCAGGCCCAGGAGGCAAATAAAGTGACTGTTAGCGTGAGAATGACTGCTACACCGACGATAGCGGCCTCACGTCGGCCAAGTGCAATAAAAACAAGAGCAACAACCGATGCCGTAGCAAATAATAATTTTTGAATCAGCTTTTGTGCTTTATCGTTGGCTGTTTCGCCATAATTTCTCGTGGTGAGATAGCTGATCCCTTGGGGAATCAAGCTTCCCTCAAGCGACTGCATACGGTCGAGTACTTTCTGCGCAACATCGATAGCGTTCTCACCAGGTTTTTTGGTGACCGATAAGCTTATGGCTGGATATTGTTTGCCTTGTCCCGAAAGCCCCTCGCCATGCCATACATAACGCTGCGCTGGCATCGGACCATCTCGAATAGTTGCTACATCGTGCAGAAAAACAGCACGTGAGTCCTTAACTGCCAGGACAAGATCTTCCAAATCCTGAGCTTGACTAAGCCATGGCCCTGCCTCGATTTGAATGCGACGGTTGGCATCCAGTAGGTCGCCTACGGGTAGACCTTGATTCGCACTCGTGAGCGCCTGTCGGATGTCTTGTATGCTAACGCCAAGGCCCGCCATCTTTGCGGGATCGATCTCGATCATCACGGCTCGACCTGGACCACCGATGCTTCGTACATCGCGGGTGCCTGCGACACGTTTAAGTTCGGCCTCAACACTGTGAGCGACTCGATCGAGATCAAAAGCCCCGACGGCTTCGTCCTTGGCAAGCAAGGTAATCGACACAATGGGCACATCGTCAATGCCCTTGGGTTTGATCACGGGCTCAAGTACACCAAGACCGATGGGAAGCCAGTCGCTGTGGCTTCGCACGGTGTCGTGGAGTCGAACGAGGGCATCATTTTTGCTTACGCCAACCTTAAATTGCACTGTGACGATGGCCAGTCCTGGGTGCGATACTGACATGACGTGTTCAACACCCTCCATGCGCGCCATGACTTGCTCTGCGGGTGTTGTGACCATCTGTTCTACATCTTGGACTGATGCCCCTGGGAAGCCTATAATTAGATTTGCCATGGTTACATTGATCTGCGGTTCTTCCTCGCGTGGAGTGACGAGTACCGCGAATACACCGAGCAAAAAGGCTACAAGTGCCAAGAGTGGCGTAATTTGGGCTTTAAGAAAGGTGGCGGCAATGCGCCCTGAAACACCGAGCATTTATTGGCCCTCCCGCAAGCTTCTAGGATCGCTCACCACTTGTTCGCCTTCGCTCACACCACTTAAAATTTGGACCATGTCGGCATAGCGCCTTCCAAGCCGAACCTGCCTCAACTGAGCTTTACCTTTGCGGTCGAGCACGTAAACCGCCTGTAGCTCAGCGCGTTTGACGATGGCACTAAGTGGCAGATAAACGCCTTGCTGTGCCTGTGAGGAAGCTGACGATTGAGTCGGTATGAAAACTTTGGCGAACATCCCCGGTGATATAGCCTCGATACTGCCTTGAAGCGGCACTCTAAGCTGTGCAGTGTGGGTGCTTGCATCAACCGTAGGCATGAGTTGCGCCGATTGGCCCCGACGGGGGGTTTCAAAGCCAGGAAGACCTGGGATCTGATAGCTGCTTTGGTTTAAGCCCTCACGCACTGTCTGTAAAAGCGCCTGGGGTACTGAGGCAGTGATTCGCAGCGAGCCAGGGTCATGCATTTGGATCAAGGCTCGTCCGGGCATGGCCATATCGCCTAGTGTGATCAGCACATCGCTGATCACGCCACTGTATGGCGCTTCGAGCACGAAAAATCCCGATTGAGTTTTAGCGGCGATGGCTTGTGCTTCAAGAGCCTGGACCTGAGCTTGGGCCATCTCCCATTGACCTTGCGCCCGATCGAGTGCACCTTGACTGATGTATTGCTTAACAAAAAGCTGGCGCTGACGTTCTAGTTCGCGTACAGCAACGATTAAGGCAGCGCGCGCTGATTCGAGCTGTGCCGAGGCACTTTGGACTTGCTGTTGTGCAGCCCTTGCATCGATACGTAATAACTCCTGGCCAGCCTTGACACGATCGCCTGCTTTGACCGTCAAACTCACTATGCTCCCAGCGACCTGCGATGAGAGCGTTGTTGAGCGTACGGCTTCAACAACGGCTTCGAGCTGGGTGCCCGGGCCGAGCGACGGGCTTGAGGATGCCGTCACGGTCTGGGTGAGTGGGATTTGGCTTTGCGCTGCGGACGACTCAATGCCTAGAAGGGCGATCAGGCCAAGCGCACCAGCAATGATTCTTGTCTGAATGCCTACAGGAAGGTGGGAGCGGGTTTGATGCGCCTCACGACAGGTGAGCGGCGTTTGGGTTGAGAAGCGTCTAGACATAATGAGCAATCATAAAAGTGCTTAATTGCGTAATCATGCAATAAAGCAATATTACAATCAAGTCCTACACTTAGACCATCGTCAAGTATCATCGTTTGACGGTGTTTTTATGGTTAAACAGCGGAGCACTTATGCAAAATATGCCAGTTGACGCACTCGAAGATATTGCTGCTTACTTTCAGGTACTTGCCGAACCCTCGCGTTTGCAATTGCTGAATTTGCTGCGTCAAGGTGAATGCAATGTTACTGAGCTTGCAGAGCGTACCGGGCTTTCGCTTGCCAATGTTTCACGGCATCTTGCTTTAATGAGCCAACATGGTTTGGTCAGCCGCCAAAGTCGCGGTGTGAGCGCCTACTATAAGGTTGCCGATAGCGGTGTTTACAAGTTGTGTGATCTTGTTTGCGGAAACATTGCCCGTGATCTCAAACGAAGCGCTGGGCGTCGCGCGCTATTTATTGGTCAAAGTAAGATCTGAGCCATATTGCTTCGCAAAGCGGGGCAAAAAAATGGTCGGACTAAGCCGACCAAATGCACATGTTGAGAGAAGACCAAAACCATGTTGCGGAGCTAATCTTAGACCGTTATCCTTATTTGAAACTTACAAGGCTGTCTTAGACGGTTTGGCTGGTCCCGCAGCTCGTGTTTTGGATTCACTCGATACGGATGTCATGCGCATGACGTTCAGGTTGGCCAAGACAACGAAGGATTAAGCCCTAGACGTTTAAGGTCGTCCTGGGTATCAAGATCAACGAGGTAGTGTTGATTCTTGTTTTCCCAGCGATGCATCACCGTTGCCTGCGTTTTAAACCAGTCTTTACCTTCAATCCAGTGTGGATCTCTAAGCATAGCCTGCCGGGTGTTGTTGCTGATGATGATCGGATTGCCAGGCTTCCCATCGACCCATGGTCTGATTGCCCCGGCCCCGGCTGGCCGTTGATGATAAGCGCCAACCAGTGCTTGAAGGTCAATGGCTTGGATGAGCGCCTGATCGGCTAAAGCGATGAGGACATCTTGCGTTTGCTCAGCAAGTGCAAGCAGGCCGAGCCGTAAAGAGCTTCCCTGGCCTGTCTCGGGCTTCGGATTAATAACAATCTTCAGTTGATCGGTGATGGGTTGCATGCCGAGGCGAGCATCTTCTTGGGCTTGTTCTTGCAAGTAGGCTGCAATAGCATTTGCGTAGTAACCAAGCACAAGCACAATCGGGCCGAGCTTGACCTCATGCATGGCAT
>VGHV01000145.1 GCA_016868095.1 Betaproteobacteria bacterium | reverse complement strand
ATTGGTCGAGCGCGGCGCCGGTGTTCGAGCCAGCAGATGGCGCTGGATTTGGACGGAGTAACGAAATCAAAAAATGACTGGCTGTCGATTCAAGCGGCCTGGCATTGCGATTTCTCATTCCTAAATCAGCGAGTTTTGACCAAAATAGCGGTTCAGGTCATCAGCCGTGCGGATGGGTGAATAGCCTTTGGGATACCGGCCAACGCGCTTGGCCGGTAACTCACCGAGCAGGATCAAGGCATCTTCGATCTGACGCAATCGCGTCAGGGTCGCTGAAGCCTCTGCCATTGATAACCGTGTAAACCTACCGTGTTTGTAGTTCATTTAAAATGGGACTTATCCGTTTTTTTAGCGTCACTAGCCGTTTGAACGCCTTCGCCTGAACCCCATCGAGCTTTCAAGCGACTTGATCAATTGGCGATCGCTTCCTGTTTTTACCCGCGACGTCTTCATGCTTGCGTACGATCGAACCTCCACTTGATCCATCTCGTTCAGCGAGTTTTCGTAGCCGTTCAGGTGCTCTCTCCCGGAGACTTCTGGATCGCTGTAACGATTTAATCACCACCTGTAGGACCTCTGGGCTAGCCACTCTTTTGCGAATTTCTTCCTCAGTCATGATCCATATTTCCTATTAAAAAGACTTAGTCGATTATTAAATTGTATCGGCTATCTTTGATGAGGTCTAGGGAAATTCCAGTTCTTGCGTTATACCGGTATAAGACAAGGCACCGAAGCCATGCGCCTATGTTGGCATCACTTGGCTTGGCACTGGGTGGATGGGCAGCGCTATTTGAGGGTGTGGGTGGATGGCAAGACCGGTGGCAGGTGGTTGATTGCCAGGCAGGCTGCCATTGAGGTGCTTGAGCGTTGTCATCAGCGTCAGCAGGATATTCAACACCTGAGTTTTGAAGAGCTCTTCACCCAGCGTGTGCGGCATCGGGTGTTTCGCTTTGCCTCAGGCTATCAGCCCAGAACCTTCATTGGTGCCTTTCGTAGGCTGCTGATTGATGGTGGTTTACTGCTAGACCATGATGGCAGGCGCAGAACGCTGTACAGCCTCAGGCACACCTACGCCACGCTAGCCCTGGTCTCCGGTGATGTGGACATTCACACGCTGTCACGGCAGATGGGCACTTCAGTTGCCATGTTGGAGCGGCATTACAGCAAACTGACTGCGACCATGGCTGCGGCACGGTTGGGGTGAGTGTGTCGTTTAAGACGACGGTGAATGTGTGGGGCAAGCTATGAAGTGTCGGGTAATTTGACACTTTGTGAACAGGGTTGGTTTGCGAACAGGTAATGAGCCTAATACTCCTCGATATCGTCTCTGCTTAGCACATCGTCATAGATCTCCTCTAACTCGTCATCGCCCTCTTTGGCATAGGGTGAGGCAATACCAAGGTCACTCTTAGGCGATGTCCAATACCACCGCTGAATTCCCAGCAGTCCCACACAAAATCGGGATCATCGGGATCTGGGCTTTGTGTATCGCCCGCATAACCCTGACCTTTGTCAGTAACGTGAGCATCATTTTTTATGGCTGATCAAGTCTCAGCCTGCCCAGTCATTCGCCATACGCCTGAGCCGAAAACATGCTCAACACGGTCAAACCGTCGGTTCTGACGAGCGCTTTAGCCTAGTCTGAGCAAGCCCAACCAGCACCAAAAGCGATAGCCCTACGGTATCGCTGACAAGCCCAGGGGTGATCAGCGTGAGGGCTGCAATGATCAGCACAAGTCGCAGCCAAGCGTTTGCCAAACCGATAAACCAACCAAAGAGACCGCCAGCGAGCGAAATAACCCCAATCGTTGCTGTGCAAAATGACCACAAGACTGACAGCCATTGGCTTTCCCAGTCCTTCACAATCAGCAGCAAACTTGGCTCGAAGACAAACATAAAAGGGATAATGTACGCGGGTGCTGCGGCGCGCATCGCAGCAAAACCTGCTTCCCACATATTGGCTTTTGCAAGTCCTGCCGCAGCAAATACAGCCAGAGCGACCGGTGGGGTAATGGCCGACAGAATTGAAAAGTAAAGGGCAAACATATGAGCCGCCGGGGTGGCAGTGCCCATTTTAATAAGCGCTGGTACCAGCAGTGACACCATGACAATATAGGCTGGCGTTGTCGGCATACCCATACCGAGGATGATGCCGGCAACAGCTGTGAGCATCAGCGCAAGAACAAGCGAGTTTTGCGACAGGGCAATCACAGCCTGCGTAAAGACGATGCCAAGACCGGTAATCGTGACGACGCCAATCACAATACCAGCGCACGCGCATGCCATGGCGACAGACAAGGCATTGCGAGCACCTTCCTCGAGCGCGTCAAGAACATGTTTCCATGAAATGCCCGACCGTGTCAGCCGGCGCAACAAGGCGACCGGCAGGCAGGCCAGCGCCGCAATGAGTGCACAAAGTGGCGCCGAGTAGCCTAAAAAGAGGCCAAACAAGATCATGAGAATGGGAATGAACAAGTGGCCCCGATCAATCATCACACGGCCAAATCGCGGCAGTTCATCATCGGGAACGCCCGCAAGCTTGTAACGTTTGGCTTCGAAATGGACGGCGAAAAATACCGAGACGTAGTAGAGCACCGCAGGCACGAGAGCCCAGAGGGCAACCTGAGCATATGGCACTGATAAAAACTCGGCCATCACAAATGCTGCTGCCCCCATGACCGGCGGCATGATTTGTCCGCCAGTCGATGCAACTGCCTCGACCGCTGCTGCAAATGGCGGGCGAAAACCTGTTCGCTTCATCAATGGAATGGTGATCGGCCCATCGACCATCACGTTTGCGACGGCACTGCCAGAGACTGTTCCAAAAAGTGATGAACTGACCACTGCAACTTTACCCGGACCACCTGCGCTTCGGCCAGTGATCGATAAGGCAAAATCCATGAATAAGTGTCCAGTGCCACTTTTTTCCATAAAGGCACCGAAAATAACAAAAAGCATGACGTAAGATGCAGAAACTCCGAGTGTCGAACCGAAAATGCCTTCCGTCGAGTTATAGAGTTGCTCGATGAGCACGTCAATCTTGACCTGGGTAAAGAAGATGGCGTAGGTCAAAAAGATGATGGCCGTTAGTGGCAGGGCCCAGCCGATTACGCGTCGGGTACCTTCAAGAACGGTCAAAACTGCGACAACAGCAAAAAAACGATCGATGGGTCGCAAATCATCGATATAAATTATTCGGTTGGTGAAGTAATCGTAATCCAAAAGAATATGGGCAACGCAGGCTAAACCAAGCAGTAAAAGCGCCCAGTCGCTTAATCGCCACAGGCTACTGCCCTGAGGTCGCAGTGGATAGAGCATGAATACCAAGGCGAAGGTAAACATTAAGTGAATGCCTCGAAATTGCATGGCCTCGGGGGGGCCAAAGCCTGCAACATACATATGGAAAAGCGACATCGCGACGGCGATTGCCGTCACGATGTGCTTTAAGAGCGGGCCTACAGGGTTGCTTGCGCTCTTCTCATCGGAGTGGACCTCCATCAGCGGGCACCTACTTCCTTATAGAACTTAGCTGCGCCAGGATGGAGCGGAATACCGATATCAATGGCCATGTCCTTTGGCGTTAGACCTGCGATTGCTTTGTTGACCGCCGACATGGCATCGACATTGGCAGCCATCGTCTTCACCATGTTGTAAACGGTTTGCTCGGGGAGATCGCAGGCGGCAATCAGATGGGCTGAGTAACCGATAACTGCAACATCCTTATCCTGCTTGGGGTAGGTCCCCGCTTTAATCACCAATCTGTTGTAACCCGGGTTAGCCTTTTTCAAGCTGTCCATGGTCTTATCGTCGACGGGCACAAGCCTAATATCCCTAGCGCTTGCCAAGTCCATAACCGACGAAGCGGGAGCGGTTGTTCCAAGTGTGAACACCTGCACGTGACCATCTTTCATCATTGAAACAGCATCTGTGTACCCTGCTTGAAAATTAACTTTGGCCAGACTCTGATAGCTCAAGCCGTTGAGTTTAAGAACTTGTTCGGTGAGCAACTCGCCCGTATTGCCCTTTGGCTGGGTAACAAGCGTTTTGCCTTTCAGGTCGGCATAACTATTGATTTTTGCATCGGCGAGGCTTACGACCTGGAAGTACTGCGGGTATAAATTAGCCAACTGGCAGACTTTGGTTACTTTTTTTGGGTAGGGTGGGTTTCCCTCGAGTCCGTCCACTGTGGTGTTCGAATTCGCGAAACCAATATGCGCTTTACCTTCGTCAACCCCGCGTACGTTTGAGATTCCCGCCCCTGGCGTTGCCGTAATTGACAGGCCGGGTATTGCTTTTTCCCACATGCCCTTGAGCGCGCCGCCAAGCGGTACCCAAACGCCACCTTGTGGTCCGGTCATGAGAGTCATTTGCTGTGCGTTAGCCAGTGATACGCCAGCCGCCATGCCTAAACTCATACCCACGCGAAGCAGCGTGCGCTTAGCAGAGAACTTTGTAACGACTTTTTTAAGCCTGTTGTTTGTTTGGAATTTCATCGGGCCTCCTCGATAATGTTGGTGTGATGCAGCGAAGATAATGCCATCATTAAAGCTATTGACGTTGGCTTGTCATCAAGCTGGCTCAAATAAGTTTTTTTGCCCTTGAAATATTCCACTTTCGGTCTCAGGTACAGGTTATGTCTAGCAATCCAAAAATTAGGATTCGCCGATACGAATCGGCGATTGAAGGCTGCGAGCAAATGATTGGCTCGTATCGCGAAGCGATTGAGCATTTAAAGAAGGATGACAGTGCTAAGGCGCATTTGGCCGCGTATCGGCTACACCCTACTTGCGCGATCAGGGTGTGCTGTTTTGAGGTAACGCACTTGGCAAATGAACATTAAATCGAGGATACGCATAAAAAGTGTCGGTTAAACCGACACTTTGTGATTACTGATCCATACATGTTGGGTAGGTTTGATACCTGCCTGCGTGTAGGCTTAGATCAATTCCACTGCTCTCCGTTTCATATCATCGTTGACATCGATGTATCGCTGGGTGGTGGAAATATTCGAGTGCCGAACCAGACTTGCTAGCAATCTCACACTGACAGATTTGTTGGCCAAGGTGGTAATGAAGGTGCGTCTGCCGCTGTGACTGCTGCCACCATAGATGCCTGCTCTTCGGTATAGATAGTGAAAGTGCTGCGTCATGGTGTTGGCTGAGAATCCCTTGCGTGGATTCGCCTGTGTGGTGAAGAGGCTTTGATTCTCGCTATACCATGGCTTGCCATTGACATAGTGTGCCAACTCCCCTTGAAGTCGCTCATTGAGATAGACCACGCCTGCGTGTCCATGCTTGACCCTGCTGGCTTCTAAGTAGATCTCGGACTTGATGGTGCCATCTGCGTTACGCACATCTGAGATCTTGAGTCCTGCGACCTCGCTGACCCTGAATCCCGCCCAGACTGTGAGCAGGAACATGACCCTGTTGCGCTGCGCATTGGGTCGGGTCTGTATGTGAGCAAGCACTCGCTCAATGTCTTGCGGGGTAAGGGTTCGGGCTTGGGGCATGAAGTATCTCCTAATAAATGATCTGCTTTTAAGTATGTTTTCGTTGGCGTGGTTTGAGCAACCGAAAATGAGAAGTTGTCTTGTAGGTCACTGATCGCTTCGATTTCAAGAACTTAGTTCGTGGCTCAATGACTTTATGTATTCTCTTTGGTCCAAGTATTTATCGTCTGATAGGGTACAGCGGGCATAAAGTGATGCGCTTGGTTCAAATCAGCCCTACAAGCAACTTGCGCGGTGTTCGCGTACCCACACATTCAAAGCGCAGTGATCGTGCGCTGTAGGGCTGATTAGCACAGCACTAACGCCGTTAGCTCAAATGGGTCCTGTGCTCAATTTTTCTAGCGCTGCGATTTTTTGCGCCCAAGTACTTAAAGTTTTCAGGGGGTGTTTTTTCCACCATACCCCATGTGGGCTACTTGACCCTGCGTGATTGATGTCTGACCCACATAGATCTCAAGTTTCGCTGAGCTCAGGAGTTTTTATTTGATCGCATGTGTTTGACTGAGCTTGTTGAGCAAAGCCAGTGTTCAATGACTTAGACCTTAGAGAGGGCAAATGCTTTGCCCTGTGCTGCGTGATGTTGTGCTTCGCTCAATCGCTC
Organism: Betaproteobacteria bacterium; assembly: GCA_016868095.1. Classification (GTDB taxonomy): domain Bacteria; phylum Pseudomonadota; class Gammaproteobacteria; order Burkholderiales; family Burkholderiaceae_E; genus UBA3064. The sequence continues at coordinate 242 of VGHV01000145.1, read as the reverse complement.
GCTGACATCACTGGCACTTGTTTTCTTTTTCTTTCTGATGTGTTTTTCTTCTTAGCATGTCTTTTTCTTTGATGTTGTTTATTGCTATTTGTTGTTTGTTGCTGTTTGTTGTTTGATGCCAGCTATCTTGCTGCGAAGTGGATTGGGTGGGTGGTTAGTTTTGCGGGAACACGACGGCTATGTGCTTGGGTTAGAAGCAACATAGTCCGTCATCGTGTAGATTGGTCTGGTATGGCTCGTTA
>VGHV01000144.1 GCA_016868095.1 Betaproteobacteria bacterium | reverse complement strand
GGATAGTCGCACGTCGATGAATGACTCACCCTGCGCAGGCCCTTGCTCAAACAGCGCATCGTCATCCCCCGCCACATGAAAAGATGAACTTCGATAACGATGCGATCTTGAGGTTCGCCAGTGAAAGAGCGGACCCACAAAGCGATGGCTGAGCGATAAGGAAAGCACTGCGTTTCGCAAGAGCCGAAACCCTTCACTTGGCGGCGCCATGAAGCGCGTACTCTTGGCGCTCTCGGCCATGATCTCGGCGACTGCGCCAAGGCGCTCTTGGCTGTAATTGTCGAGCACTGACTCATCACACCAGCCCTTTGCGACCATGGCCAAATGCCAGCCAAGCGACTGCGCATCTTGAAAGGCTGTATTTGCTCCTCGCACGCCGAAAATAGGTAGCAAATGCGCTGCATCACCCGCAAAAAGTACGCGACCCTTTCGATAGCTGGGCAGGCTCATCGTTCGAGCTGAGTAAACCGAAGACCAGTCAAGCTCCCATGGCAAATCAGGAAATCCGAGCATGGAAAGCGTTGCCTTGATGCTTTGCCTCAGCGCATCGATACACAAGGCCTCGGCAGCTGTTTCGCCTGCCGACAATTGATAGTCGATGCGCCAAATCCCCCGAGGCTGCCGATGCACAAGCACCGTATTGCCAGGGTTCCAGGACGGATCAAAATAGGCTAGTCGCTCAGTGGGAAGTGGTAGGTCTACCCTAATATCGACAATCACAAAGTTTGCCTCAAAGGCTTCACCTTCGAGCCGCAGGCCTAATGCTGAACGAATAGATGAGCGCCCACCATCGGCTGCGACAAGCCAGTCACAACGAAGCTCGTAGTCAGCTTTCGTCGTGTTGATCTTTAAACGAACGAAGCGCTCATCGTGCTCCATGCTTTGCAAACGATTCCCAAAGCGAATGTCAATCAGGGGATTTACTAGACATGCCTCAAGCAGATACTGCTCTAAGAATTGCTGCTGAAGATTGCTCATCGGGAAAAACCGCTGATCGTCATCGTGGGGCGCTTCCAGGCGATAAACTGGCTTACCTCGATAAAACGAGGTTCCAAAGCGCCAGGGCAATGCCGCTTGACTAACCCGATCAGCAACGCCAATCTCGTGCAATATTTCCATGCTTCGTCGCGTGTAAACAATGGCACGGCTACCTTCGGTCACCTGTTGTTCGGCATTCAACACGGTTGAGGCAACGCCAAGCTGCGCAAGCTTGAGTGCAGTCACAAGGCCACTTGGCCCTGCTCCTACGATCACAACCCCAAGGCGATCCTCAAAATGATCGTGAGGAGGCATCCATGAAGGATAGATTTTATAATCGTAATAAATTGAAGATCTGCGTGTTTTAGTCACGAATGACAATCCCAGAGCCTTTTAGTGGGTTCAAGGTTTCAATGGCCATCACGCTTTCGCATGCGGATCAATGCAACCAAGGGTAAAACAACAAGCGAAGTAGCAACAAAAAACACAAAGGCATCGAGATAGCCGAGCATCATCGCCTGTCGATTAAGTTCGCGCGACAAAGCTGCCAGTCCGCTCAACTCCGAGTAACTCCAGGGCCAGGGCAAAGCTTCGTGCTGCAAAGGGGTCACGCGTTCGACAAGTTCAGCATAACTATGCCGTGCCATTCGTACCGATACGGTTACGGTGAGCGAAATATGGACTGCCGATCCAAAATTTCGAATCATATGGTAGACCGAGGATGCATCAGGTACAAGTTTTGGATCAAGTGTTGAGAAAGTCACCATGGTGATTGGTACCCAGAGCAAACCAACGCCAAAGCCTTGAACGACCATTGGCGTGAAGACCGCCCAAACCGTTGGATTCATATCCAGATGGGCTAACTCCCACCCAGCCCAAGCCTGCAAGGCAAAGCCGATAAGAATCATCGCTCGCGGCTCGATACGACTGCCAATAATCATGAAGGTAAACGCAGCAAGCGTTCCCAGACCACGGCAGCCGATGATGTAGCCAACCACCGAGTCTGGGTAACCACCGATGTTTTGCAAAATTGGTGGCAGTAGCGTCATCGGCGTAAAGTTCAGCATGCCAAAAACAAAAACCATCACCAGGCCGATCACAAAGTTTCGATCCGCAAATAGCTTTAGATCGAGAAAGGGCTTCTTGCTGGTGAGACTATGAGCAATAAAAAAGTAGAGCGAAATCACCGATAAACTTGCCCAGATCAGGATCTCATGAGCGTCAAACCAGTCGGCACGTTCACCACGGTCAAGCATCAATTGAGCCGCCGCAACGGCAAGGGCAAGACTTAAAAATCCCATCCACTCCAACCTGATTTGGCTGGGTAAGCCACGATCGCGAATCACCGAAAACGTACCCAGTAATGCGACCAGCGTGAAAGGCAGAATCATGTAAAAAACCCAGCGCCAGTTATAAGTTTCAGCCAACCAGCCCCCCAGTGTTGGCCCAAGAATCGGCCCAAACACAGAGCCCATACCGTAGATGGCAAGCACTGCACCATGGCGCTCCTTTCGATACGTATCGAGCACAATCGCTTGTGAAGCAGGGACAAGCGGTGCGCCCACCGCTCCTTGCACCGTGCGCCAAAACACCAAAGCCTCAAGCGACCCCGACATACCACAACCGAGCGAGGCAATGCCGAAAGCAACGACACAGACATTCATCAGACGTCGACGACCAAATCGAGCGACAAGCCAACCAGCCATTGGTGTGACAACGGCTGTGGCAACAAGATTGGAGGTAACAACCCAGGCAATCTGGTCTGGGGTTGCTGACAGCGCACCCTGCATCGCAGGTAGTGAGACATTGGCAATCGTAACCGTCATTGCATATAGAACTGTTACGAGCGTGCAGGTTGCAAGAATCAACGCACGTTCAATTACCGCTGCTGCATCATCGCGCTCCGATAACGCTAATGCTGTTGATGCATGAGCAGCCTGCATGAATCAGGCTGCTAGGGTTTGAACCAACTCAGGACATCAGGCATGCCGCGAGCTTTTCCGGTATCGACGCGCACAGTCACAGTCATCCCAGCACGCAATGCCGTCGACTCTTGAAGGGGGTCAATCTCCAAGATCACCGGGACACGTTGGACGACCTTGACCCAATTGCCTGTCGCGTTTTGCGGCGGGAGCACGGCAAATTGTGCACCTGTTGCAGGAGCAATGGCGAGCACTTTGGCAGGCCACTGCCGATCGGGAAAAGCATCTGCAACTAAGCTGGCTGGCTGCCCCAACCTCACCTTTTCAAGTTGCGTCTCTTTGAAGTTTGCTTCAATCCAAGGTTGTTCAGGCTGAATAAGGCTGAATAAGCCCGCTCCACGGTTGATATTTTCGCCTGGACGCAAACGCAAATTACTAATGGTGCCGTCTTGAGACGCTCTAATTTCTGTACGATCTAGAGCAAGTTTTGCCTCATCAAGTGCTGCCATGGCCTCCAAAATCTTTGGATGGCGCTCAGTAGCAAGTAACACATGACCACCCAGGGCTACGAGTACACGCGAGGCACGCTCTTCAATCGCGGCTAGCCGCGCTTTTGCCGCATCGCGCTGGTGTAGCGCCTCATCATAAGCGTCTGCACGAATCATGCCCACTTCGCGTAAGCGACGAGAACGCTCAAGCTGTAGATTTAAAAATTGTATTCTTTCTTGCGCTTCGCTCGCTTCGGCCTTTGCCACACGATACTCGGCCCGCAATGTGTCAAGTTCATTGCGAACTAATTCAAGTTGGGCATTGGCTTTGGCAAGTGCAATTTGAAACGGCGCCCGATCAAGTACAAAAAGCAGGTCACCTTGACGGACTTGTTGCTGATCCTTAACCAACACCTTCTCAACCCGACCACCCATCTCGGCGCTCACTGACACGATATGCGCTTTGACGTAGGCATTATCCGTCTCGATGTAACGTCCGCCTTTAGCATATTGATCAAGCGCGAGCCAGGCTAACGAAAGCGGCACGATTAAAAGTAATAAGAAACGCAAGGCTTTTCGTGACATGACAGCTTCAGTCATCAGATCGATCCGATTTTTTAGTCTTTTGGCGAGCAGTGCCGAGACACGAAAGATTAGCTTTGATAGCAGTAAGCGTATCGACGAATTGCTCACGCTCACTCGCGCGTAAACCTGCCAGGGCATCCCTGCGAAGACCTGCTGCGACTTCCCGCATGCTACGCATCGCGGGCTCTGCATCGGCTGTGAGAAACACACGCCAGACACGACGATCGCGCTCATCGGATTCGCGGCGAACCCAACCCTTTGCTTCAAGACGATCGATCAAACGCCCGAGGGTGGGCTTTTCGACCTCAAGCATCTCGGCTAGTTCGGTTTGCGAAACGCCATTGCTACGAAACAAATGCGTAAGCACCCACCACTGCGCGCGTGTCAGCCCCAAGTCTTTAACCCTGCGGTCGTAGACCAGTCGCATCAAGCGCGCAACGTCATTGAGCAAGAAACCAAAGTTTCTGGAAAGATCTTCCTGGAACATCCCAGGATATTAGTTGCCTAGCTTACGATAAGCAAGGCAATTGATTACCTCTCAGCCCGCAACAGCCTGCACCTGACTCTGCCCGCACCCTCCCGGGCCGCACCTGACTCAGCCCACACCAACCCCCTGTCTTGCAGCCCGCATTTGTGATTCGCCGGGGAGCCAGAGCACAATGAATGCGCTGATTGCCGCGATAAACGACATAGCAATCAACAACTGGGTAAAGCCCGAGGATTTCACAAAGGGCCCGAGCATATAAACCGCAAGCGAACTGATGCCAAATGAGATCGCGATACGAATACCGCTAACCCTTGATCGCATGGAATCGTCGATATAACGCACGACCATCGCGTCGCTAAAAGGTATGGCACCAAAAACGCTAATCATGTAAGCCACAGCAAGCACGTACCAAATCCATCCCGTGCTTTGGGCAGCGAGCGCAAAGAGGACAATTTGAGACGCAACAATCCCGAAAAAGAGTGGCTTGACTGGAACTCGATCAATCAAGCGCCCCACAATCACCTGAGCGATCGATGCGATGGCATACACCAACGCCATAAGCATGCCAATGCTTGCAGGATCGCTCACAATCCCGTCGAGCCTTTCAGTAAGCATTTGGGTGTTGCCATTTGTGGTGAAATTGAAAAGCAAACTACCGGTGGTGCCACTGGCAACCATGACGATAAAGGTTCGCACGGCCAAGTGTTTGGGTAGCTGAATATGAGTCAATTTCTTTGTCGCCGGTGGACCCAACTCCAAGGGCGCTGTTTTGGAAAACAATAAACCTGCTGCAATCGACACGACCCCAGGAACAACAAAGGCCATACGCCAACCGAAGTACTTGACGAGCAATCCGGTCGACAAGGCTGCAAAAGCGATGCCCAGATTACCGGCAAGTCCGTTGATGCCGATCGTGATCCCCGGGTGCTTGGACTGCTGCACCAACATCGGGATGCCAACCGGATGATAAATCGCAGAAAACAGTCCGAGTACGGTTAATGCGGCTGCGATCTGCCAAGGCGATTGCGTGAAGGCTACAGCAATTGACGCCAACCCAATGCCATAAAAAAACACCAGCATCATTTTGCGTCTTCCCCAAAGGTCGCCAAGTCTTCCCGCCGGCACAGAACCCACGCCAAACATGAAAAACGCACCCACGGTATAGGGCATTAAATCTTCCCAACGCTCCACACCAAAATCGACTGCGATGGCGCTCACGGCGGTTGCGAAAATCAATAGAAACAAATGATCTAGCGCGTGACCCAGATTCAATAACAAAGCAGGAATACGTGGCACAACGATTCTCCAAGAAAGCACCTAAGGCTTGCTTGGATCATCAGGCAATTTCAGGCGCTAGCCAAGTGCTAAGTTGTAAAGGCGTTTCAATCAGCCCATCGGCCCCCCACGCAGAAGGGGGAAGTTCGTCGCCACAATAACCATAAGCAGCTGCCACTGTCTTCATACCAGCCGCCCGCCCCGCCTCGACGTCGCGAAGATCGTCGCCAACATAGACACAACGACGCGGATCAGCCCCCGCCACGCCACAAGCATAAAAGAGGTTTGCAGGGTTGGGTTTGGGGAAAGGTGTGGTGTCGCCACCAATGATTGCGGCACAGCGCGACGTCAGATTCAAGGCATCAACAATATATCTAACGTAACGTTCAAATTTATTGCTCACCACACCCCACATCAAACCGTTCGATTCGATGTGCTCGAGCACTTGCTCCATGCCTGGGAAAAGTCGGGTGTGAACCACCATGGCTGCTTCATAGCGTGATAAAAATTCATCGCGTAGTCCATCAAAGCTTTCATCGCCCTTTTTTACACCAAAACCACGCAAGATCAAGCCTCGCGCGCCCATCGAAGTGTAGGGCCTGAGCACCTCGTCTGACAGCGGAGAAAGACCCCGATCCTTGCGCATATCGTG
>VGHV01000143.1 GCA_016868095.1 Betaproteobacteria bacterium | reverse complement strand
GTTGGTTTTTCAAGTGCATTCGGTTCTAGCGGGTCTTAGCCGCGGAGCTGATTCAAGAGGATTGCCGATGAGCTGTCATGCTAGTAGGACAGCTCTCTTCATGGAACTTTCACCTCACCGACCCCACCCGGGGGTACCCCTCCAATGCTCAGTTGGTACCATCCCGCACTCCGTAGCACTTTGATTGGCTCAAACGATCTTTGACTTTTCGCGTCGGCTGTCATCTTTCACCAGAGTCGGGGCGTCCGGCTTTTCTACCTGCTTACCTTCGGCCCTAGCTCGGCGGTACGCCGCGTCACTGCCTTCTTCTGTCCAATACGCCGCTTTAGAAAACGGCTATCGTTGTGGGCCTCCGACAACGATTAGCCGATCACTCTTCTTGATCGCCGCTAGTTCTCTGAGGCGGTCACCGGTGAAGCAGCAGATATCGCCTTCAATGACCTCCCCGTGGTACTGCGTGTTGGCCCTCAAGGTCTCGCACGCAAAGCGATCCAACTCCAAACTGGCGGCAACGCTCCCGCTTGCCTCCTGGGCACCGATGCTGAACCCACCGGCGCCAGCGAACAAGTCAATCACCTTAACTTTCTTGGACCTTGCCATCTGAGCGCTCAAAAGTAGTAGTGTATGAAATATACAGTACTCAGGGTCCGGTCCACGAGGCAAGTGCGGGGTGACTCGGGCCTGGGGCCGCAGACGTGTGGCCTCCCCACATGGCATCTCATTGCTCGGTTGTATCGCTGCCGTGTCTTGGCTGAGAGTCTATTGTCCTACCACTTTACCCCACCTGGGATGTCTGTGGCTCGAGGCAGCGTAGAGCGCCCGTTCAGGTTCGCCTATACGCAACGGTGCGGGCCGTGGAAGACGCGAGGCGGTGGAGATCGCCACGCCGAACCTAGTGTCTTGGTTCAACCAGCATCGGTTGATGACAGGAGTTGCGCTACAGCTCGCCAGCAAAGGCCAAGGCAAGCTACTACCGGCAACTCACCGAGCAGCCTGCCTGCTCGGTTAGGTAGTGGGTGCCGTCTATGAGTAAATGCTGTCTACCTATTCGGTAGTAGCAGGTAGTGCCTGTGAACTGGGCGAGATCTTGGGCGGTTAGTTTGCTCACGGTGGCTCCAATAAGTTCATGTTCTAGAACTTATTGTTTAGTCTGAGCTTGGTCTTGAGCAATCGATGCGCTGCTATATATTGTCGGATTCTCCGGCAATAAATGCTGGGAGCAGTCGCCTAGTCTTGGAGTCAGGAAGCGCTACCTGTCTGTCAAGGCGGTTGCGGCGAATGATGTTTTGTTCAAGCTCCAAAGCAAATTCCTCCCTCAACCAACTTAACCACCGATCAGCCTGCATCAGTGGTAAGGCTTTTGTCGAGTCGATAGAAATTTTCGTTTGTGCGTCAGGAAATCTGCCGCACTCGACATTTGCAAGCATACGACGCGACTTGTAAAGATGCCTGCCCGTGAGGCTGTGAAGCCGATCAAAAGGGGTTGTTTTTTGATCACCGCTCCAGCCGTCTCGGTTGAGATCACGAACAATAAGACCGGGTGCAAGACGTAATCGGTCACCGATTCTCCAAGTCGCAATATCCGGATAGAGCAAGCGGTAAAGCAAGACCCAGTAGGACGCTTCGATTGAACGCATCCGATAGCGCAAGGTGAAAAGCTTTAGCGTTGCCGTGCTCGTCTTCGCTAAGTCGAGGCCACGGCCGTCATGAACGCCTTGCTGCTCGAGGATAGCCTTCACGCCTCTAAGGATGGTCTGTTTACGGATCGTGAGAGGAATCTCCACCACCACGCTCTTGCTGTAGAGCGCGATCGGATCGCCCGAGTCGAGATTGAGCATACGAACGCGCAGTGGCCGACGAGCCTCGACAAAGAGTGCTGCACCCTTTGTTTTCCACCACTTACCGAAGGTGTTGTACCGTAAATCGCCAACGAGTTGCGCCATGCTCCGGGCCGATGAGTCCTGCATCAACGCCGGCTGCTCCCAAGCGAGCCATAACTTGGGGTTCAGTCGCAAGAAAGCCCACCACCAGTAGTAAATCGAGTCACGAGCGGCCAAGCCATCAAGACTTTCCGCTTCGCGACTTATGCCCGGTAAACCTTTGAAGAAAGGACGTTCTTGTTCCATGCGGAACAAGTGTAACCATTTACTCTAAAACTCGCACGTAGATGTTACGGTCTATTGAATTCGATTTGTCGGCTGCACCCACTCGCAGTCGGCTCCGGCGAAAAAGGTTTCACCGGACAACCAACTCAAAAAGGAAATACGTCATGTCAACCACTGTTCAAAACCATTCAACCGATCACATCACTGCGCAGACCAGCAAAGACGTTGGCGCCCAATCGACTGGCGATCAAAGCAATCTAAATATCAATTTACTAAAAGGGCTGATGCCCGATGGTCGCAAACTCACCGTCAACTTCACGGCCGAAGAATCCCTACAGATCGTTAAGGAGTTAAAGAAGATCGAGGATCGCGACGAAAGGCAAGAAGCAGCCCTGGGTGTGCAGCAAGCCTTGATTACAAATAGCATTGAAACCGATGCGCAAGCGGTGCAGGAGCATGTCGAGGCTCAGCGCAAGCGTTCGAAACCGTCTGACTTCAACTACATAAGTGAACCGAAACTTGAACACTCGGTCGATGATGATGACTCGACGATCGAGGGAAAGGCACGCGAAACTTACGTTTGGTTGTTTAATGCCCAGCAGCACCGAAGCGCTTTGGCCTCGCTGCAGATGTGTCGAGTGGTCTATGAGGCAAGCCGCGCGCTTCGGGAGCACGACTTTGACGAGTTCTGCGCCAACATTGGCTACAAGCCGATGAGCAGCTCGATTCGTAAGTTCCTTGTAATCGGGAAGGTCTACCCGAGGCTGATTCAATACGCCGACCAACTGCCCGCATCCTGGACGAGCATTTATGCGCTCACGCAGATGCCTGCCGATGACTTTGAGCGCTGCATCGAAAGTGGCTATCGGCTTTGCGATCTCACGAGCAGTGAGATCGACGACTTGGTCAAAAAGACTCGCTGCGTGAAAAACCTCATGTCGCCATTTAAGGTGGATCGAAAGCAGCAAAGTATCTGCGTTGCCAATGTCTTCTTTACCAAAAAGATGGACGACACGGATCTGCGGCTCTTAATAAAGGCGCTCGATGAAGTGGCCCTACGACTACCCGTGAAGCTCGTCATCAAGGACGAGGTCTTGCGGCTCTTTAAGGCACGAGCCATGCAGCGCTACGAGACGCTTAAGACCGAGGACATCGACGCAGGTGTTCGCCCGGAGACCTGGGACTACGGCTCTGCTGCAAACGAGGTTCATCCAAATCCTAAAGCGGCATAGTCCCTGACTCGTTCGCACCTCAAAGTTATCGACTCGCCAAGGGGAGCGCTGCTCCCCTTTTTTCTTTTTGAACCCTAGACTAACTCCACGGCACGCCGCTTCATGTCGTCATTGACATCGATGTAGCGCTGCGTCACCGTGATGCTGCGATGCCCGGCAAGACCGGCGAGCACCCGAACGCCAATGCCTTGGTTTGCCAGATTGGTGATAAAGCTGCGACGTCCCGAATGGCTACTGGCTTCAATACCTGCCTTGCGATAGAGCCAGAAGTAAAACTGCGCGAGCACGTTGGCAGAAAAAGGCTTACCACCCGCTGTCATAAAGAGGGGAAGGTGACGGCTACGGGACTGAAGCATATCGACGTAGCCTTGCAACGCATCGCGTAACTTGGTGGGCAAAAATACGGTGCGGGCGTGCTTGCCCTTGGTCTGTGAGGCATCAAGGCGAAGCTCCGCTTTGACGCAGCCTCGGGCATCCAGCACATCTCCGAGCTTGAGGCTTGCGATTTCGCCCACCCGCATGCCTGACCAAAAGCTCGTGAGCACTAAGAGTCGATTGCGATGTGCAAAGCGGCGCTTGGCAACAAAGGCAAGCACTTGCTCGAGCTCTTGCGGGGTGAAAGTCTTTGCTTGTCCCATGGGATCCATTCCGTATCAAATAAAAGAACGTCTTAAGTGTGCAGTCTTTGGCGCATCTGGACAACCGAGCCGGCACGGGCAAAAGACTCAATCAAATCAACGCCGATAAAGGAAAGCGCAGTTTTCTTTGGTGAATCAACATGGGTATGCCACAGTCGCATCGCCCTTCAACCAAGCGCGAGGTGTTACGAAGACGCCCTCCATGCGCTTTTACCCATGGGTTGGGTAGTTGGCACTAGCGCGGCAGGAAAATCCCTGCATAAACCCTCTTAAAGTGAATCGACGTATAAATACGTTATACGAACAAGATCAAGGCTGCACGCCAAGGTTGCTCTGTGCTGCTAAACCCGTTCTGATGTGTGACGGTAAAGAAGGTGCTGCTTGTTGCGCCGATTCATTGCACTACCCTGTCCTCGCCGGCAGGATGCTCTAAACGACTCCGTTTCAGGACGTAACGTTTGCAATGTCTAACCAGTTGTGATCAAGCGCTCAACGAGCGCACGATCAATAAAGTGAGTGGGATGCCACGCTCGAAAAGAGTACCCCACAAGGCACAAACAAGGGCTGCTGCATAAGCCGTTTGCTGCCTGCGTAAGGACACGCACATCAAAGGAGATCGCAAAACCTGCCTTTCCAGTTCAGTCTGGTTGTGCATATGCAGTAAGAGAACACCTCAGTGAATGTCGCTGCGCCCTTATCGGGGCGTGGCATAAGGCTTCCTAGTGAATGATCGAAGGACAAACGATCACTCAACAAACGAAGAAGAATAAAAAGAAAAAGGAAGAAAAAAAGCGCGGCGACGATTTGTTCGAAGACAAATCGAGTCGCAGTTCGCGCAAGCGAACTTGAACCATACCTACAAGGGAGAAGATATGACATTTACCAAACAACTCTATGCCAAGGCATCAATGGCACTACCCCACATCAGCGCAAGAACCTTTAGCCGTTATTGCGGCAAGAGCGAGGGGTATTGGGGCAGTATTCAGGCGCAATCGCTTGATATCTCAACCAACAGCTTGCTGTATCTGGCAGAGATGCTCGAGCATGAAAAGGCAAAAAGCCCGAATCACTCCATGCATGAGCTTCAAGCGTTCATTGCTGAGGAAATCGCAAGACGGCTTCAGACGCTACCCACCGAGAGTGCTCAAGTGCGGCGCATGGTGCTAAAGGCCTTGGCAAGCGCAGCGGCTGAGCGCGATAGCAGCTATAGCGTGCCACCGATCATTATTGCTTAAGGGGAACTCAACATGCGATTAAGTGAAATTGCACCGATCCGCCCCAAGCGATCCGGTGAGTTGCGGGTTGCCGCACTCAGGCAAGCTGCCGATCAGGCAAGTGATGCGGTGCGGCTTGAGCGAGAACGCCAACGCATACGCCAAGCCCAAACAGCGCTTGGCAAACTGCAACGTTCAAGGACGCGATGAGAGAACGCAATTAGAGGACTTGATAAGCACCAAAGAGTCCGTCCAAATTGAACGGTTTTCGGTTGCTCATTGGCAGCATTCGATCACATCATTGTCTGTGCTTTAACACTAAACAAAGGAAAAAGCACAATGACAACCCTGTCAAACCTGAAGCTTTCAAGCGCCCGTAAACCTCGTGTGGTGTCTGAGGTTATGCAACGCAGAGCCAAGCTCTTGCGAAAACTTGCTGAACAGCGCGAGCTAGCCCTTGCACAATCTCAAGGACGCAGCTACGCACCCAAACGTCAGCGAACACTGCGCCATGCACAAACTGGCGAGCGCATGGTGCGCGAGGTTGCGGTTCGGATCAAACCATGGTGGTGGACGGGTGAGCGTGGCGAAGTACTGCTTGCCATTCACTATGGCAGCAAAAGCCTAGAGCTTGCCAAGGGTAAGAGCGCGATTGAACTGAGCGATGCCTCAGCGCTTGTCAGCGTCTTGGAGTTGATCACCGAAGCGGTGAACCAGGGTGAGCTTGACGCCGCGATCCAAGCAGCGAGTGGCAAGCTGCGCGAAGGGTTCGCTACCAAAGCCAAGTGAAGAGCATTAGGAGTGAGGCGTAGCAGCGAAGGCTAGCAACATGAGATAGCCACGCACTATCAAGCTAGATCAAGCAACGCTTGAACAATCTTACGTTTCTATAACTTATAGATGCAGTAAAGCAACCCTTAAACTCATTTAATCCATAACGTTATGGACTATTGCTTATTCTTTGTTTTTATAGCTAGCGGCAAGCACACCTTACAGCACACCCGCAGGCTCTGGTGGCGTAGGCTGTTGTCGTTCTTAGATTTATCATGACCCGGAGAACAATTTTGAGTCCAGCGCGTCTACCTATTCCACCACCCCGGCACGAGGCAGAACCAAATTATGGCACAAGCTCGAGCGCGGCGTTACGTGACCGTGACTGCTTCGACACCGCCATGAGGACATGCCCAATCCCTCTGCCGATCGCGACACAGCTAAGCTAC
>VGHV01000142.1 GCA_016868095.1 Betaproteobacteria bacterium | reverse complement strand
GCAGCTCAAAGCTCACGCCGTCGACAGCATGCACCTTGTCGACGACCCGACTAAGAATGCCACCTCGAATCGGAAAGTGCTTCACCAATTGCTTCACGCGAAGCAAGGGCTTGGCTGTGCTTTGTGTAGTCATCATCCACCTAACGATACAAAAAACAAGCTACTTGGTGACCGTCTTTGACTGGCTTGAGCAGCGGGTCTGCATCGCTGCATGCTGCCTGCGCTTTGGCGCAGCGTGCAGCAAAGCGACAACCCGCCTTAGGCTGAATCAACTTGGGTACGGTGCCTGGGATTGCTTCAAGGCGCTGCTTTTTATCAGCGGCCAAATCGATCCGAGGGATAGAACGTATCAAGCCTTGGGTGTAAGGGTGCATGGGCTCGCTAAAGAGCTGTTCAACCGAAGCCTCTTCAACCACCTTGCCCGCATACATCACAACCACGCGCTGTGTGGTCTCGGCGACAACACCCATGGCATGGGTGATCAGCATAATTGCCATACCCATTTGTTCTTTGAGGCGATTCAGCAGATCGAGAATTTGCGCCTGAATCGTGACATCAAGTGCTGTGGTGGGCTCATCTGCAATCAGCAACTTAGGGTTACAGGCAAGGGCCATTGCGATCATGACCCGCTGGCGCATGCCACCAGAGAATTGGTGAGGATAATCATGAACGCGCTTTTCAGGCTTTGGGATGTTGACCAAGGCAAGCATTTCGATGGTTTTCGCGATCGCCTGTTGCTGGCTTAGGCCTTCATGGAGTCGCAATGCCTCAGCGATTTGTTCGCCTACCGAAAAGACCGGATTCAGCGAGGTCATCGGCTCTTGGAAGATCATGGCGATTTCACGCGAGCGGAACGTCCGCATCTCAGCGTTTGTCGCTTTGACCAGATCGCGACCTTCAAAAAGAATCTCACCGCCAGCAATAAAACCAGGCGGCATGGCAAGAAGCTTCATGATGGTCATGGCGGTCACTGATTTGCCACAACCCGACTCACCCACCACCCCTAGGGTTTCGCCGCGGTTGATATGCAGATCAACGCCGTCAACAGCGTGCAAAATGCCGTCATCGGTGCGAAAGTGGACCTTTAGATCGCGAACGCGTAGCAGTGCTTGCTCAGACTGGTTGGATGGCACTGGGAGGCCTCACAAAACCCGGCGCGGATCAAATGCATCACGCAAGCCATCGCCGATATAGTTAATCGTCACAACCGTTATAAAAATCATCAAGCCTGGAAACAAAGCCCAATGGGGAGCAATATCAAGATGGTCTTTGGCATCAAAAAGGATTCGACCCCAAGTCGGAATATCAGGGGGAAAGCCAAGCCCCAAAAAGGATAGCGTCGACTCGGCAATGATGGCGGCAGCCACGTCGATCGTGGCGGCCACAATCACAGGACCCATGGCATTCGGGAGAATGTGTTTAAGCACTTGGCGGGCGGGTGATGCACCGAGGGCGCGGGCCGCTTCGACAAACTCCTTTTCGCGAAGCGATAGGAACTGCGCACGTACCAGTCGCGCTACCGGCATCCAGCGAAGCCCACCGATGACTGCCACCACAAGAATGAACACACCGGTTTCTGGACCAACCCACTTCTTTAAGGCATCGTTAAACAAATAGAAAATCAATAACAACAAGGGCAGTTGTGGCAAGGATAAAAATAAGTCAGTGAGCCACATCAGAAAAGCATCAACCCAACCCCTGGACATGCCAGCTATGGCCCCCACCAATACACCGACCAAGATGGCGATCACCATCGCGGCAAGCCCGACGGCAAGTGAGATGCGCCCGCCATAAAGCATTCTTGCCAACAGGTCCTGGCCAAGATCATCCGTGCCCATCGGGTGTTTAATCGAAGGGCCTGCAAGCCTTGCCGAAAAATCGATATCGTTAATAGGAATGGTCCAAATCATCGGACCAAGCAACACCGAAAGCGCGATCAACACGAGGATGAAAGCGCTGAAAAGTGCGAGCTTATGACGGCGAAAACGGCGCCAGGCTTCGGAACCAGGACTTTGCTTTCGCCCGGTGCTGCTTGTTGGCTTATCGATAGGAGATGCGTGGGTCGAGCCAGCCATAAATCACATCCGCAAGCAAATTACAAAAAACAACCAAAATCGAAAAAACAAAAGTGACCGCAAAAATCACCGGGGTGTCGTTGGCAAGCATGGCCGAAATCAATAACGATCCAATCCCGGGCACTCTAAAAATTTGCTCAGTCACAATCGCACCGCCAAAAATCGCAGGCATTTGCAAGGCCACCAAGGTAACGACCGGGATGAGGGCATTGCGTACCACATGTTTACCGATGACCACCCTTTCAGCGAGACCCTTCGATCTTGCTGTGGTCACATAATCGAGTCGAATCACATCAAGCACGGCTGACCTGACATACCGCGTCCAGGATCCAGCCTGAAAAAGTCCAAGCACGGTTACCGGCATGATCATTTGTTTGAAATGTTCCCAATAAAAACGCCAGCCGGTTTCGGCGATGTCTGCCCGATACACAAATGGCAGCCAGTCGAGCGTTATTGAAAAAAGAAGAATGAGCAGAATGCCGGTGAAAAACGTTGGAAGCGAAAATCCAATGAAGGCGAGCGTATTGGCGATCTGATCGAAAATCGAATAAGGCCTGGTCGCTGCGTAAATACCAACCGGCAGGGCAATTGCAAGCGCCAAAAGCTGTGACGAACCGATCACGACTAAGGTTGTGGGAAGGCGTTGCAAGATGAGTTGATCAACATCCATCCGGCTCACGAAGGAAAATCCCCACGAACCCTGCAACATGGCAGTGAACCAGGACCAGTAACGCACAAGCACCGGATCGTCCATGCCAAATTTGCGGCGCAGTTCCGCAGCGACCTCAGGCGGGACATTGGGATTTGCAGCGAGTTCCCCAAAAGGGTCGCCGGGCGCGAGCGCGAGCACGGTAAACAGCGCAAGACTGATACCGAGAAGACTAGGGATGGCGATCAATAATCGCCTAAAGATATATTGGCTCATCAATAAGACGCAGGCGCCCTAGAGGCGCCCGCTCGCTTTGGTTTAACGCAGTATCAAGCTTCGCGATACCAGTCGCGCAACATCCACAAATCGTTATCCCATGCGCTTAAGGGTGCGTTGAGTTTGCTCGACATACCCGCAACGCGAGGGCGTGCAACGACGGGAATCACGGCGTAATCGCCGACTGCCAGGTCGTTCATCTTAACAAACATCGCAGCACGCTTGACGGGGTCCTGTTCCGATTCTGCAGCCCTGTGGGTCGCATCGTATTCGGCATTGACCCAGCGTGTGATGTTTCGCCCTTGCCACTTATTTGCTTTACTTGAGGCATTCGTTGACACAAACTGATTCATAAAGAGCTCAGGATCGGGCTGCGTCATCGTCGTGGTATACATCTGTACATCACAGAAAAACTTGGTGTAGGTGTCGGGGTTAGCAACATCCGATGAAAAAAATACCGAGGCTGTGACTGATTTGAGTTCTAAATCAATTCCAGCTTTCTGAGCTGCCTGCTTAATGATTTGTTGCGTTTTTTGTCGCGGTGCATTGATTGAAGTTTGATAGACAAACTTCAGACGCTTGCCGTCTTTGCTTCGAACGCCGTCGCTTCCCTTTTTCCAGCCCGCTGCTTCGAGTATCGCTGCAGCCTTGTCGGGGTTGAACTCGTACTTTACATTTTTCGACGCGAATCGGCTTGGATTATTCAAAAAGTTAGCAGTTGCAAGACCTGTTCGGCCGTAGATGAAGTTTTGAATGCTTTGCTTATCCACAAGCATGCTCATTGCGCTGCGAACAGCTGGGTCGTTCAAAATCGGGTGTCTGCTTTTGGGGTGGGCACGCTCACCTTCGATTTCTGTCCATGGGTCGGCGGAATTCAGCTGAATAAACTCAATGTTTCCACCCACGGTAATTGCTACCCTGCCTTTACCACCAGCTTCAAGCCGTTTGAGTACTTCGTCTTCGACCTGCAAATTCCAGGCGTAATCAAACTCGCCAGTTTGCAATACCGCACGTGCGGCTGACACTGCGTCTCCTCCGCCTTTCATTTCGATACTATCGAAGAAGGGTCGGCTAGGCTCATGATAGTCGGTGTTGATCGCTCCACGAACCATATCACCAGGTTTAAAGTCGACGAATTTATAAGGTCCTGTACCCACAGGTGTAAGGTTGGTGGGTGCCTCGCGAGACTTTGCGCCGATAAAAGCTTCAAACAAATGTTTGGGGATGATCATCCCGGCGGTACCAACAAGCGGGTCGGCCCAGAAGGGACTTGCACGCGAGTTTTCTACCCTTACGGTATAGGTGTCAACCTTGGTGACTTTCACGTCCTTGTATGTGGCAATGGTTACAGCGGCTGATGCGGGATCGGATGCAAAAGCCGCTGTAAAGACGACATCATCTGCCGTAAACGGCTTACCATCGTGCCATCTCACGCCTTGCTTCAGTTTCCAGATCACCCATTTACCATCGGAAGCAACCGTCTTATTAGCGACTGAAGGCGCTTCGGCTGCAAGAATCGGTACCAGATTGCCGTCGGTATCCCAAGCAGCAAGCGGCTCATAAAAAATCCGTGAGCCTTCTTGATCTTTAGTACCGGTTGCAAAGTGTGGATTGAGCAGTGTGGCTCCCTGCCACCATAAAACCCGCAGGGGGCCGCCTCCGCCACGCTTGGTCGGCTTGTACGCCGATTTGTATTGTTGAGCATGGGCCACACCAGCGTGCATGAGCAACTGGGCAGCCATCGGGGCTGTGAGACCGGCAAGCACCATGCGGTGGATGAAGTCTCGCTTACTAAGTTTTCCGGATTTGACGGCTTCAATCTCTCGGCGCAGGCCGTTTTCGATCTCACGCAATTGCATCATGATCTCCCGATGTTTACCCTAAGGGTTTTAGTTGGATTAAACATTCCATGTTTTTGCGGCAGCGTAAACGGAAATTTAGCTTGCTGCAACTTAAGCCCGCAAGAACTTAGTCTTGGGCCTTGCGTCATACTCGTTATCCCGATAAAAGCCTGAAATCCTTGCCCGGGCTTCATGCATCTCTTTTATGTTTGAGGAGTCTTAAATGAGCGTTCAACGATTTGCCATCCAGCTGCCAACCATGACCCCGGGTACAAGCCGTAGCATCCAATGCTTGCGATTCGGCCGCAAGGGGGCGCGGCCTAAGCTCTACATCCAGGCGGCAATTCATGCGAACGAGATGCCAGGCACCATGGCGTTGCACCATTTGATGCCTCAACTCATTGAGGCCGATGCAAAGGGTTTGATCCAAGGCGAGATTATTGTCGTGCCAACGGTGAATCCTATTGGTCAGGCCCAGCTTGTCGGCAATCAACACTTGGGTCGGTATAATCTTTTAAGTTACGAAAATTATAATAGAAACTGGATCGATCTGGCACCTGCTGTCGCTGAGCGGATTGCTAAAAAGCTTGGCCAAGATGCCGAGGAAAACATCACTCTTATACGTAAAACAGCGCTTGCGGTACTCAAGGAGCTCGAACCGGTCAATGAGTTGAGAACCTTGCGGGTTGAAATTCAAAAACTATCGGTTGACGCTGATTTTGTCCTTGATTTGCACTGTGATATCCACGCCGCGCTTCATTTATTCATGGCGGCTCGCGATTGGCCGCAGGGTACAGCGACAAAATCAGGGCCAGCTTATGAGCTCGCGGCAGATCTCGGTTCAGAGGCCACGATGTATAACGAACCCTACCCTTCGGCACTTACCTTTTCGGGTGTTAACGGCGCACTGTGGGCAAGGCTTGCCGAGCGTTTTCCCGAAGCATCCATTCCACAAGCCTGCATGTCATGTACGGTGGAAATGCGAAGCCAATTCGATGTCAGTCACGCTCAGGGTGAACAAGATGCAGCACGTTTGCTGCGCTGGATCGTCCGTCAGGGCATCATCAAGGGCGATCCCGGACGCCTCCCACGATTAAGGGTTCCAGCCACACCCATGCAAGGTATGGATGTTGGCTATTGCCCCAAGGACGGCTTTTTGGCCTATCACTTAGAGCCAGGCGCAAAGGTTAAAAAGGGTCAGGCAGTTTGTGACGTTATTGATCCTGCCAGCCCTCATGGCCCAAAGGCCCGAACGACGGTTTATGCTCAAACCGATGGGGTGCTTTTCGCCAAACGTCTCAACGGCTCACTGGCTTGGCCAGGGCTTGTGCTTTATCGGATTGCGGGTGAGCAACGCCTTGCACACCGCGCGGGTATGTCGGGACTCGATGATTGATGGCTCAACGCGCCGGTATGTCGGGACTCGATGACTGATGGCTCAACGCGCCGGTCTGTCGGGACTCGATAACTATGTCATCAAATCAATCGTTATGACATGCCAAGTCGCCCGCCAGGACGTGCAAGATAAAACCATTCCTGGCCGGGCTGGGCTTTGCTATTAGGGAAGATCACATAGGCATCTTCTGGGGCGTAAATCATGGCGCCGCTCGCCCA
>VGHV01000141.1 GCA_016868095.1 Betaproteobacteria bacterium | reverse complement strand
TTGACGACGGCGCCAACGAGGTCTTGAGTGCAGTGGTTAATGGTGAGGTCGATTTTGGCATTAACTATATCGGTCGAGAAGAGCCCGATATCGAATTTTTAAGCTTTCATGAGGATCGCTTTGTTGTTGCCTGCAGGAAAGATCACCCACTTGCCAAAAAGCCTGCTGTGCGTTGGGCTGAACTCGGACCTCATGATTTTGTTAGCTTTAGCAAGCGCTCGGGTAACCGGCTTCTTATTGATCTTGCACTTGCCAACACCGAAGGCAGACCGCAAAGCCGTCATGAAGTTGTCAATGTTACAACGCTGATTGGCCTGGTTGAAGCAGGACTTGGCGTTGGCGCCGTACCGTCACTTGCTATGCCGGCCTATGATCACCCAACGCTTTATAGCGTTGATCTTATTGAACCGGTTGTTAAACGACATCTCGGTTTAATTACACGGAAAGGGCGGAGTCTTTCTCCGGCTGCCGATCAGATGTTTAAGCTCCTGGTTGAGTTAGGTCCGCGGTATCGAGAGCAAGCCAGTCAGGAACCGGAAGCTCGTTAAACACTTTTCTCAATCCCTGGCCCCAACCTTGTCGCAAATCACGAAAATATTGATCATCGATATCGATGCGAAAACGTTGCGCAATCTTTAGCTCGTTTTGTTTGACAAGTGCCAAATCAATCGGAAGGCCAACCGATAAATTACTTTTAATGGTTGAGTCAAATGAAACCAGCATGCATTTGACCGCTTCTGACATGGCAATTTCTGGCCGAATGACTCGATCCAGAATCGGCTTACCGTATTTGCTCTCGCCGATTTGGAAAAAAGGCGTATCGACGGTCGATTCGATGAAATTACCCTGCGGATAGACTAAAAAAAGTCTCGCTTGCTCGCCACGCACTTGCCCACCGACTAAAAAGGTTGCGCTGAAGTCAACATCGCTTTGTCCAACGGTCTCGCCCTTGGTGTGCGAAATCACAGCGCGCAAGGTCTCACCAACCAACTCTGCGACCGAAAACAAGGAATCCATCGCGGTGAGCGCCTTGTCGTGGATCATTTCATGTTTTCGAAGTCGTGACACAACTTGTTGCGTTGTTGCGAGGTTGCCGCTGTTGAGCAAGACGATCGCTCCTTGTCCGGATTGTTCGAAAATCGACATCTTGCAAAAACTCGAAACATGGTCAACACCGGCATTGGTGCGCGAATCGGAGGCAAACAATAAGCCCTGCTCGAGCGCGATAGCAACACAATAAGTCAAGGGGCTGGACCTTTACATGAAGAGTTAAGACTTTGTACAACGATGGTTGAGACTAGCCTGCCACGATGGCAAAGACATGTCGCGACTAAGTGCAAAACATGCCCTTGTTACTGATTTTGCACCATCTGAGGCTGTGATGCATGGATCACATCTAAACGCTGAACCTCGGCGCTCGCGTTCATCGATTCATCACCACCGCCCAGCCTGACACCGCGGATAGGACAGGCATCGAGATAGTCAAGCCCCACGGCAAGCTTCACATGTCCAGAGCCTGCTGCTCTCGCGTTACTGACATCAAAGCTCACCCATCGATTACCAATCCAGGCTTCGGCCCATGCATGGCTTGCCACCTCAGCAGACTGCCCGCCGCTCCAGGCGCTGTGATCGCTAGCCTGCACATAGCCACTCACATACCGAGCTGCTAAGCCAAGCACACGACAGCAAGCAATAAAGGCGTGGGTATGATCCTGACAGACGCCGCGTGCGGCCTCGAAAGCTTGGGCTGCGCTGAATGAAACCGTGGTTGACCCAGGACTGTAGGGCATCCGCTCAAGTAAAGCCGAGGCAAGATCGGTGAGACCGAACAAGGGCCGCGCACGAATCATCGCGCGAAGCGGCTCCAAAAATGCGAGCATCTCGGGGCTGCATTCAGTAAGTGGTGTGGGGCGCTGAAAAACAGCAGCCGGTATAGGACCGAGCGCTTCACCATCTGCGTGATCAAAGACCTCAACCGTACCGAGCGCCTTGATATCGATCACATGATGCGATTCATCGATGGTTAAGAGGTGGCTCTGGTTCCCATAGGCATCGACAAAGGAGCGCAAGGACCCTGGGGCATGAAGTTGCCAGTTGATGACCTGTTGATTGAGGCTGCTTGAGGGCGTAAGGCGCAAGACCTGCGCGCTTCGCCTCACTGCCTCACTGTAGCGATACTCGGTTGTGTGAATAATTTTAAGCGTAGCCATGGGGAGCGTTTGCCCGGTGGATGACCTTAGCCATGTCGTTCAAGGTAAGCGTGGCCAATCGCAATCCCAACCTCAGTGTTATATTCAATAAATCGATCCAAGTAATCATATAAACCACGCTCATAAACTTCTTGCAGATCACCATATCGAAGTCTTGCCTGAAGTTGCACGGCCAAGCGCCTCGCTGCCCTGCCGCTTTGAGAAGGCAATCGCTCTAGAATCTGGCATATTTCGTCGACGCAAAATCTCAATGACCTCGGGACGCGCTCACTAAAGATGAGCAACTCAGCCACTCGATCCGCATCGATCGCATCACGATAAATATCCTGGTAGGCCTCGAGCGAAGAAACGGAGCGCAAGACTGCTCCGAGGCGGTAGTAGTCTGCAACTAAATCGGCCTGCTCGCGCTGTCTTGTCTTGACCGAAAGAATGCGCGCCGTATTGTCTGCACGCTCGAGATAAGTGCCAAGCCTGATAAACAAGTAAGGCTGATCGCGCTGAATCGTCGCAAAAGTAACGCCGCGAAATAAATGCGAGCGTTCCTTGACCCATTCAAAAAAAGCCGAGTCCAGAGAACTTTCATTATTAAGCATGTGGTTGCGGCGCTGCTGGATTTGCAGCCAGGTATCGTTGATGCATTCCCACATCTCTGCGGTAATTGCACCTCGTACCGAACGGGAATTTTCTCTGCATGCGTGAATGCAATTGCTAATCGATGAGGGATGCTTCTCGTCCCAGGCAAGAAACTGGGCGACTTGATCCATACGCAAAGCCCGACCACTTTCCCGAAAGGCATCCTCGGTATCGGTGATGACCAAAGGTTCGGAAACCGCCAAATCGTCTTGCGATTCGCCTTTGGACGATAAAAGCGCAATCGATGAGCACACCTCAAGAATGCGAGCCATGCTTTCGGCTCGCTCCAAATAGCGCGACATCCAGTAAAGCTCAGAAGCAACGCGAGCTAGCATTAAGGCAGCTCCCTCTCAAGCACCCAGGTGTCCTTCGTACCACCGCCTTGCGATGAATTCACAACAAGCGAGCCCTCGCGTAACGCAACGCGGGTAAGGCCGCCAGGCACCATGCGGATATCACGCCCCACCAAAACAAATGGACGCAAATCGATATGGCGTGGCGCAACACCCTGCGCAACATAGGTTGGACAGGCTGACAGCGAAAGCGTGGGTTGGGCAATGTAGTTGGAGGGGTTGGCGCGCAAAACTTTTTCAAAGACCTCGATCTCTTCCCGCGATGCTGCGGGTCCGACCAACATGCCATAGCCCCCTGCACCGTGCACTTCCTTGACGACCAGTTCAGGTAGGTGAGCAAGTACATAATTCAAATCATCGGGACGCCTGCACTGCCAGGTCGGTACATTTTCCAGAATCGGCGACTCGCCAAGATAAAAGCGAATCATCTCCGGTACGTAGGGATAAATCGACTTATCGTCTGCAACGCCTGTGCCCAGGGCATTGGCAATGACCACCTCGCCAAGGCGATAAGCAGCTGCAAGCCCTGGAACGCCAAGCATCGAATCAGCTCGAAAGGCGAGAGGATCGAGAAAGACATCGTCTAATCGCCGGTAGATGACGTCCACACGTCTAGGCCCGTCGGTGGTTCGCATATAAACCACGCCCTGCCGAACGAAAAGATCTTGACCCTCGACCAGTTCAACACCCATTTGCTTGGCCAGGAAGGCATGCTCAAAATAAGCGCTGTTGTATCGACCGGGGGTGAGTACAACAACCGTGGGGTCATCAACGAGGCTTGATGAACGCAAAGTTTGCAATAAGAGCGCCGGATAGTGCTCGACGGGTCTAACCCCAACCCTTCGGAAAAGGTCCGGGAAGAGCCTCATCATCATTTTGCGATTACTCAGCATGTAGGACACGCCCGATGGCACGCGCAGGTTGTCCTCAAGCACAAAAAACCGGCCATCATTGTGGCGAACAATGTCAACGCCAACCACATGCGCATAGGTTTGGTGTGGGAGATTTAGCCCCATCATCATCGGCAGGAATTGCGCATTCGCTAACACCTGCTCAGCGGGAACGACTCCAGCGCGAAGAATCGCTTGATCGTGATAAACATCGTGCAAAAAGCGATTTAAAGCTTTCACACGCTGCACAAGACCCTGCTCCATTAACTCCCATGCACTGGCATCGATGATTCGTGGAATCAAATCGGAGGGAATTAGGCGCTCGGTACCACCTTCATCGCCTGATAAAGAAAAAGTAATCCCGATGCGTCGAAACAATAAATCGGCCTCGGCACGCTTGACCGCCATCGCGTCACCCGACTGCGAAGCGAACCATTGGGCAAAGCTCGCGTAATGCGGACGCACCTCGCCGCTTGCGAGGTACATCTCATCATAGAGATCCTCAGACGGGGTCGCGAGAGGGGCGGTGCTCACAGGATTCCCGTGTGCAACGACCGTGTAGTGCCAGACTGTGTGTTTCGAGTCTGAAGCCTCGCTGTTCGGCAATTTCGGTTTGCAATCGCTCGATCTCCGCATGGAAGAACTCGACCACGCGTCCACAATCGAGGCACAGCAAATGATCGTGATGCTCGCCCTCTTCGAGTTCGAAGAATGCACGGCCCGAATCGATATTGGCTCGGCGCAGCAAGCCCGCTTGCTCGAATTGCAATAAGACACGGTAGACCGTGCCGAGTCCGACCGAAATGTCCTCGCTCAACAAAGCTTGCTGCACATCCTCGGCACTCATGTGGCGTAAGCGGCCCGATTGGAAGGCTGCGAGAATACGCTGTCGGGGCAAGGTGGCTTTCAAGCCGATGCTCTTGAGTTCTTGGTGCGTGGTCATGATCCGACATCAAAAAGTTCTCCGTATCATACTGGCTCGCCGCTTGAACTTCGTCATTACCCTTGCAGACCCAAGCGCCAGGAATGGCTTAGCATTCGACTTTACAACCCAGTCAGGAACCGAAGGAGCAACAACTGTGCCATTGACTGATCAGCCCATCATCCAAACGGCTCGCATGTACTGCACCAAGGTTCAGCAACATGCACCTGTGGCGAGCATCAAGTCTGTACCTGTCGCAGTGCGCATGTGCTTAGTTGGTGCCATGCTTGGTTTACTCGGCGGATGTGGCAGCCTCAAGGACTTCAATCCCCTGCCTGAGCCATGGCGTGATGCTACGACTGAAAAGGCCGCTGATCAGGATCGAGATATTGGGGCAAGAAGCCGCCTTCAAAGCATGTTTTCACCCTACCGCACGACGGTACAACAAGGCAACTACATCACCCAGGATCAGCTTGAGCAAATTCGAGCTGGCATGACGCGTAATCAGGTGCAATTTGTTTTGGGCCAACCACTGCTAAGCAATAGCTTTCGCGACGATCGCTGGATCTATGTGTTTCGGATGCAATGGCCCGATCTTCGTCATGACACCCGGCGGGTGACAGTTTTCTTTGACGGGCAACAGCGCGTTGCACGTGTGGAAGCAGATAGCCTGCCTGCGAGCGACGATGGGAAGGACCCGGCGGTACCCGGCTATCGCCCGCCGCGCGCAAACGATCGATAATCTTAAGGAGCATGGATATGATGCGAATTGCCATTGCCGGCGCTGCGGGCCGAATGGGACGAATGCTTATTGAGGCGGTTCATCAGGCAAACGACGCTCAACTCGTGGGCGCGCTTGAAATCAGTTCTCACCCCTTGTTAGGACGCGATGCAGGCGAGAGCCAGGGCATAGCCACATGCATTGCCCTGAGCGATAAGCTTGACGATGTTTTAAAGCACGCCGAGGTGTTGATCGACTTTACGCAGCGGCAGGCTTGCATGGCGCATTTGCAGGCTTGTGAGCGGCTCGGTGTGAAGATGGTGATCGGAACGACAGGACTGAGCGAGGATGAAAAAGACAGGATCTCACAGGCCGCAGCGCAGATCGCCATCGTTTTTGCACCCAATATGAGTGTTGGGGTCAACGTCACCCTCAAGCTCTTAGAGATTGCTTCCTCGCTTTTGAATCAGGACTACGACATTGAGGTGATCGAAGCACACCACCGGCATAAGGTCGACGCACCGTCGGGCACCGCGCTTGCCATGGGTGAAGTCATTGCCAAAACGCTCGGTCGGGATTTGAAGAGCGACGGGGTTTTTGCACGCCATGGCCATATGGGCGCTCGCAAACAAGCAAGTATTGGTTTTTCGACGATTCGAGCTGGCGATATTGTTGGCGATCACACGGTTATGTTTGCAGGTACCGGCGAGCGGGTCGAGATCACCCACCGCTCAAGCAGTCGG
>VGHV01000140.1 GCA_016868095.1 Betaproteobacteria bacterium | reverse complement strand
CATCAAGCTGCTAAAACTTATTCACTCGACGAGAATCAACGATCGAGTAGGAGTCTCATCGAAGCCGTCAATGCGATTTTTAGCATCAACAAGCAGGCATTTGTTGTGCGAGGGCTTGACTTTCTTCACGTCAATATGGGCACTAAGCCAAGAGCATTATTTATCGATCACAATAATTCGGACCATGGCCTTAACATCTGGATGCTGCCAGGCTCTTTCCCATGCATTGATCCGAGCGACAGGGCCCTAAGCGCTCAACCGAACCGAGCTGATGGAGACGGCGCTACTGCAAATACAGCAGGGCAAGCGCTAATCCCAAAACCGGCTGCCCAATTGCAAAGCGCACAGGCCTGTGCATCTGAAATTGCCCGATTGATTCGAGATGCTCAAGACGGCTTGGTAAGCATCGCTGGCAAAGCGCTCACACCAGGCGATATCGCGGTGCTTGTCCGCACTCATAAGCAAGGCAGTTTGATCAAGCATGCGCTTGCCGATCTGGAAATAGCAAGTGTTGAGCTCTCGCAGGCAAGCGTGTTTAAAAGTCATGACGCTAAAGAGCTAGAACGTATCTGTTTGGCGATTCATCAGCCAGCGAACCGAGGGTTATTGCGCGCCGCGCTCGCCACCGAAATAATGGGTCTGGATGCAAAGCAGATTGAGGTAAGCCTTGAAGATGATATGCAACTTTTCCCTTTTATAGATCGGTTTTACCTTTATCGCGATCTATGGCATCAACGGGGCTTTGGGGTCATGTTCCGCCGGTTTCTAGAACTTGAGTCGATCGCAAGCCGGCTATTGGTCCGCCAAGACGGCGAACGGCGAATGACTAATCTCTTACACCTCGGCGAGCTCTTGCACGAAGCCTCTCAAGTCGAAAACAGCATGGCTGGGCTTCTTGGCTGGTTGGCGCGTCAGCTAGCCGACGATCGTCAACATGATCACGTTCAGATTCGTTTGGAGTCTGATCGTAACCTGGTACAAATTATCACGATTCACAAATCAAAAGGACTCGAGTTTCCAGTGGTATTTTGCCCCTTTCTATGGGATTCAACAGTCGGAAAATCACAACCGCGTGATGAGGTACTGGTCTTCAACGATGCGACCGATGGACCGACCATTCACTTTGTTTCAAAGCAGCAAGCCGATGAAAAGCTTGAATTAATCAAGGAGCAAATCGCTCTTGACGAAGCAGCTGAAACCATTCGACTCATTTATGTTGCGCTAACGCGAGCTATTCATCGTTGTTATCTTGTTGCAGGCTGCTATCTTTCAAGTGAGAAGCGAGCAAGCCCTTCAGAAAGCACTAGCAGCATGCTCAATTGGCTGATTGCAGGGGATGATTTGAGTCCACAGGATTGGCTCTTTGATAAGAACCGTAAGCAAGATCCAAATGCCGTGAGCAGTATTTGTAATGCATGGCGAGCACTCGGCCAATCGGCTAAAGCGTGCATCAAGGTCTCAAGACTTTCCTCTTTGGGGAGCTCCTTACCCCTAGCCCTTAGCCACGACATCACTGAGCTTATTGAGCTTCCCCATCCTCCAAAGCCGCAGCCCTCCTGGCGCCTAACAAGTTTTAGCGCCATGACGCGGCAACACGAATCAAGGGTTAAAGATCTCGACGAGGCAAGCGCTTTTAATGCCATTAGCCTTATTGAGGCGAGCCGCGTTGAGGATATGCCCGGCTCTATCGTTGACCGCAACCGGGGTTCCGATAGCGTGCTAACAGATGAGCACCCCCCGCATGATCAAGCAGATCATTCAGTGTATGAACCGAAGCTTGATGATGACGATATGCTGCACTTCCCAAAAGGGCCTAACGCGGGCATCTGTCTTCATCAAATTTTCGAAACAATCGAATTTGACCGTCCAGCGTCGTGGCCAGAGCGCGTTGATGAGGCGCTCGCGAATGCCCAACTACTGGACCAAAGGTCCGCGCGCAAGCGTGATCTTCGCCCCACTACTCAACTTGAGCATGGCATCTCGCCAGAAGAGAGCAGTGCGAAATGGCATCGTATGGCCATGGGCATGCTCGATCATGTGCTTCACACCGAACTCGGCCAAGGCCTTGTGCTTAGCAAGATCGATAAGTACCGACGCTTAGCTGAGCTTGAATTCACGATCCATACGGCTTCATTTGATCATTCAAGGCTTGATCAATTGCTAAGCCAGGAAGCCCAAGACATTGGGCTTGAGATACCGGCAGAAACAGTCGCCTTACAAAAGCAAGATCTTCAAGCCTATTTGAAGGGATTTATCGACCTTGTTATCGAACACGATAGTCGCTATTTTCTCATCGACTGGAAGTCAAACCATCTAGGTGATCGGATGGCCGACTACGGGCCCGAACCGCTCAAGCGCAGCATGCTTGAGCACCGCTATCATTTGCAATACCTTATTTATACGCTTGCACTTGACCGCTACTTGAGACTTCGTGTCAAGAACTACTGTTATGAAAGTCATTTTGGTGGCGTGTTCTATCTTTTCATCCGTGGAGTGCGCCCTCACTGGCGCAATGCTGACCGAAGTCCGGCAGGTGTCTTTTACAAAAAGCCCAATGCCGAGAGCATTGCAAGGCTTGATCGCTTGTTTGGAGAACCACCCAAGCGCGGACCGATGGACACGAAGCGATGACTATTCAACTCGATGCAAGTGATGCACTTGCGAGAGGATTTGCAAAGCATTTAGCAGCCATAGCGAAACGTTCGGGCGCGCCAGCTGAGGTTGTTTCGCCTCTCGAACATGCAGCTTATCGAGTGAGCCTTGCATGCTCTGCGGGAAGTGTCTGTGTGCCGCTCGGCGATTTGCTTCATGGCGGGAAGGCAGAACTAGAGACCCCGCTCGAGCCCCGACTCGAGCCCTCACTAGAGCCCCCACTCGCGCCCCCACTCGAGCCCCCACATACAGCCAAATGGCGGAGCGACCTTGAGGCCTTGCGTGAAGCACTCTTTTCTAGCACGATGCTCAGTGCATCGGATTATCCAATACGACCTCTCGTGATAGACGAGCAGGATCGTCTTTACCTTAATCGATACTTCGATTATGAAGAGCGGCTAGCGCGCAGGCTCCTACAAACCTACACCGGACCTCGGCAGGCGATTGATCAATCGTTAAAGGATTTTTTTCAGCGCTTGTTTCCCCAGCAACATAGGGCAAGCGATGTTAATCCAGACTGGCAAGCCCTCGCAGTCGCGCTTGCCATCAACCGCGGATTCACCTTGATCAGTGGAGGACCAGGTACGGGCAAGACCACAAGCGTTTTAAAACTAATCATTTGTGCAAAGTATATGGACCCTGAGTGCCGGATTCGCCTTGCAGCACCGACCGGTAAGGCAGCCTCCCGCATGCTTGAGGCTTTATCGAAGGCAGCCGAAGACATCGGCCAAACAACAGAACGCTCCACAGTTGCCGAAGGCATTCGTACGGTACTAAAACTCCCCAAGGAGGCCTTTACAGTCCATCGACTACTTGGTGCGAGCGCACACGCTGATCGATTCCACTACGACCGCGATCATCCGCTCCCACTCGACCTACTCATCGTTGATGAGGCCTCGATGCTTGATCTTGCCCTTACCGTTCAACTCATCGAAGCAGTACCAAGTACAGCACGGATTGTCTTTCTCGGTGATAAGGATCAGCTCGCCGCGGTCGAAGCGGGCGCTGTTTTCTCCGAGCTTAGCGCATCGCCTTGCCTAAGCCTTGCCTGCTGTGAGCAACTCGAGCAAATCACAGGCATAAGTGCCTCTTCTTATCAAAACGCGTCCCCCTCCGAACCTTCACTCGATAACGTTATCTGGCTTCGTCACAATTATCGTTTTGCCAAGCATTCCGACATTGATGACTTGATTGGCTTAATCAATCAGGGCGATGCAAAGACGCTCATTGCCCGCTTGAAATCCAGAAGCTATCAAATCATTACCTGGCATGACGACACGCTCCCTGCGCTTAGCGGATACGCAAAGGCATTATTGCTCGAGCCAATGGCCGACTACATCAAGCAGCTCGACACCGACCGCCAAG
Source organism: Betaproteobacteria bacterium (assembly GCA_016868095.1). Taxonomy (GTDB): domain Bacteria; phylum Pseudomonadota; class Gammaproteobacteria; order Burkholderiales; family Burkholderiaceae_E; genus UBA3064. The sequence continues at coordinate 2,489 of VGHV01000140.1, read as the reverse complement.
ATCTCTTTTCGCTGTTTGATCGTTTAGGACGTTATAAAATTCTATGTGCGGAGCGGGATGGTCCACGTGGCGTCGAGGCCATGAACCAACTGGTTAATGAGGCAGTGCAAGTGGAGCAACGCGCTCGAGGCCACGCAAAGCGCGAGCGCTTTGATGGCGATGCCGCGAATCGGACTTGGTATCCTGGTCAATGCATCATGGTGCTACGAAACGACTATCACTTAGGTCGCTTTAACGGCGACATCGGTATTGTTATGGCAAACACTCAAGGCCATCCCGTGGTTTATTTTCCAGATGCGCTTGAGCCAGACAAAGCAGTAAGCCTAAGCAGACTAAGTGACTATGAACTGTCTTTCGCACTCACAGTGCACAAAGCACAGGGCTCGGAGTTTGATCATATTTGCCTCGTCTTGCCGAACAAAACTTCACCGGTTGTGAATAAGTCCTTGCTTTACACCGCCATCAGCCGCGCAAAAAAATCGGTATCCATCATCGCAAGCGAAGCAAGTCTGTTTGAAGCGATCGCAAGGCCCGTGAAACGCTATAGCGGTATCCGTTCAAGAATCGCAGCCCTAACTTCTTAAGACGATTGTCTGGCTTTGCAGTTCACTTAAGGATTTTTTCTTGCCATGGTATGCGCCTGCCTTAAGCGTCCCACGACGCCGCTAGGGAAATAATAGACCGACAACACGAATAGCAGGCCAAGCCATAATAACCAGCGGTCAGGGTTAACAAGATCAGCAAGCACCGGTGTGTGAGCGAACGAATGGCTCGCGATGCTCAATAAATCCTGCAGGTAGTTCTGTGCCAACACAAATAGTACTGATCCGATTAATGCACCGTAAATCGTCCCCATACCGCCGATCACCACAATCAACAACACATCCAACATAATCTCAAATGACAGCGTGGTGTCGGGACCTACGTAGCGAAGCCAAATCGCCAGCAAGGCACCTGCGATGCTCGCAAAAAGAGCAGACAATAGATTTGAGAGCGTTCGATAGGCAACTGTACGGTAACCAAGAGCCTCGGCACGAAAGTCGTTTTCTCGTATGGCTTGAAGCACGCGACCGAAGGGCGAATTCACGATACGCAATAATAAAAGGAACATCACTGCGACGACGAGATAAATGAGCCAATAGCTCAACGCCTTGCCGTCAATCAAAAGACCAAAGACTTCCGCTTCAAAGGGTTCAAACGAGGGACTGAGCCATGTTGGATTCTTAAAGGTTAGCCCATCTTCTCCACCGGTAAGCTCGCTAAGTTGCGAGGCAAGGGTTTGAAAGGCCGAAGCCACAGCGAGCGTAATCATCGCAAAGAAGATCGCGCGCACACGCAAACTGAAGAGGCCAATCGAAAGCGAAAGTAGTGCCGACAACATGAGCGCAGCCCCAAGCCCCACAACAACTGCCACCCAGCTTTCACCCAACTTAATGCTTGCGATCGCAACGCCATATGCACCAATCCCAAAGAACATGGTGTGCGCAAAGCTCACAATGCCGGTATAGCCTAGTAAAAGATCGTAGCTTGCAACAAGCAAAATAAAAATAAGTATCTTGGCTGCAACCGACATAGCCTTGACACCAGGGAACAAAAAGGGCGCGAAGGCGAGCACGACCACAATCAGCAATAGGGCCGCCGATAGCCAAGGACTTTTCGGCAAATCGTTGGACAAGAGCCTGCGCACCATCTTAACGATTACTCACTGGATAAAGTCCTTGAGGGCGCCATAACAAAATGGCGACCATCAGGGCGATATTCGAGAACAAGGCAATTTTCGGCTCTAAAAATCCTGCGTAATTCGCCATCAAACCAACGAGTAAGGCACCGACAAAGCAACCCAATGTGCTGCCAAGACCTCCAATAATAATGACGATAAAAATCAGTACATTAACCTGCGAACCCATTTGAGCGGTGACACTTTGCTGATAAAACCCCCACAGTACGCCACCCAAGCCCGCCAGCGCCGAGCCAAGCACGAAAACCCCGACAAAGAGCCTATTGATTCGATAGCCCAACGCTTCAACCATGCTGCGATCTTGCACGCCAGCACGGATCAAAAGGCCAACTTTAGTGCGCGTGAGGGTTATGAGCAGGGCTGCAAACACCAAAAGCCCTATTGCTGAGGCAAATACTCGATACTTTTCAATCGCAGCGTCAAGAATCAACCAACTACCGCGAAAATCGTCAGGTAGCGGTAGTGGAATTTGCAGCGGTCCCCAAGTGAGCTTAATAAGCTCCTCACCAATAATCATGCCGCCCATGGTGATGAGAATTTGCTTTAAATGCAATCCATATACCGGTCTAATAATCAAACTTTCAAAAACAAAGCCAAGCGCAGCAGCAACAGCCATCGCGACCAGCATCGCTATAAATAACATTATTGTACCATCCAGATCTGCTTGGGCCCCGAATGCCATCACGCTAGTAGCGACAAAAGCGCCAAGCGCTATGAAAACACCATGGCCGAAATTAAGCACATCCATCAG
>VGHV01000139.1 GCA_016868095.1 Betaproteobacteria bacterium | reverse complement strand
ACCTCGCAAGTACCTGCCCAAACGCACCACCACGCTGCATGGAGCGCATGATCTCAAGCTTGGCTGACTCCTTAGCCTGTTGCATAGCGGCTATCACACTGGCTCGATCAGCGCGGGCATCGACCGTGATGGTCTGATAGATCGACACCTGGTTCGCATCACGTGGCGTAATGGCTGAATGGGCAAGCATCATCCCTGAGACCTGAGGCACAAAAAGCTCAGGGCCTTGTTCGCCAACGATATAGGGGTGCGCAGCAGAGACAGGCCCACCCTGGGCGCGAAACATCCCGCCCAACCACCCTAAAAGGGTACCCCCAGCCGCCGGGTTTGAAAGCCAGGGCAGCATCTGCTGGCGAACCTGAATGCGGATCAGATCAGCGATGATGCTATCGGCAAGGGTCCGAAAGTCGAGTTTTCCGGTTCGTACAAGTTTCACCAGTGCATCTTCAATGCTGCGAAACGCATGAGTTAACAATGACTCGGTAACCTTGGCCACATTCGTGACCTCATCGATCCAGGTTCGCAACGATTGCTGCACCCCGGTGGTTAAAGATCGAGCACGCTCAGCGTTCAAATCCTTAGTTCGTTCTGCAAGCTCAAACAAGGCTTGAGCCTCGCGCCTGTAGCGCGCCGCATCCTCCTCGCTCATACCGCGTGTGGCTTCCTGAAGGCTAAAGGCAAGGCGACGCGATTCGATAAGCCGCTCAAAGCCCCGCTGATTCATGGTGAGCGCTTCGGCCTGAAGGCCTAAAAGCTCAATGTCATGCTCGCGTGCAGCGCGCATTTGCTCGATTTGTTGCGTCACCTGCGCCGCATCGCGACTGACAAGTGCCTTTTCACGCGCCTGCGCAAGGCGCTCAAAGAGTGCACTCCCTCTGGCGATGCCCGCATTTTCCAGACCCTGCAGGTCCGTTGCGAGCTGGCGCTGAGCGCTTGATTTGCCAAGCCACTGCACCTCCTGTTCAAGTTGCTTGGTGCGGTTGGAAAACTCAAGACTTGTCATCGCATTTTTAAGTGCTACGCCATACCGATCCACCGCCTGGGCTGCTGCGATCAGTTGATCGCGTTGCGCGCGGGTGATGTTTCCAAAGCGTGCCTGCTCCAAATCAAAGCTCACCTGCGCTTGGCGCGCAGACGTAATGCGGTCTTGAAAGTCCTCCACATGCTTTACCTGAAAGGCAAGCTTTGCAGCTTCGCGGTTTAAGGACTCAAGCTCCGTAACTGCAGCCGATTTGGGTTGATTGGCTGTGAGTGCGGCCACGACCCGATCAGTCTTTGCCCGATCCACCGGGGGATTCAGACGTTGTTGGGCGCGTTCCTGAACCTGCTCGAGTTGCCGAAGGGCTTGTTCGTAGACACCGATTTGCGCCTTGGTCAGTGCAATATCGTCAGCGTTAAAAAAACGCGACAAGGCACTGGAAGAAAGTGCCTCAAGCATCTTACGGGCCCGCTCAAGCTTGTCTTGAAAGCGTGCGATCTCGGCTTCAGGTTTGCTGAAGTCTGCCTGTACCTCCACCTGCAAACCCTTAAATCCTGCCCAAAGGCTTGCAAGCAAGCCGCCTTCTTGCTTGGCACGCAACATCTCATCGGTGATTCGGACAAGGGCAGGCAGCAAATTAGCCGTGATCTCACGCCAAAAGGCATTAGCTGCACTGGAGAGCAACTTCATGTTGTCCTCATAGGCCTTGGCGCTGATGGCAAACTGTTCGGTAATGGTCGCGTTCGTTTCACTCAAACGCTCGTTGAGCTCGCGCAAAAAAGGCAACACCCGATCGCCACTTTTGCCGGCTAACTCGCTCATTAACTTGGTCACCACCTCAGGTTCGATGCCTTGCACGTTCCTGGCAAGCGCCACAAGCAACTGATCGGCCTTGATGATCTGACCGTTTGCATCAGTGACCCGAATCCCCAGGCTTTCAAACAGCGATGCAAGTTTTTGATTACCCGTGGCCGCATCCGTTGCAGATACCGTGAGGCGTTTGAGCGTTTCTGCAACCTCCTCCATGGTGGTACCCGAAAGCTTGGCAACCTTATCAAAGCGCGAGAGCGTTTCAACAGCCATACCGGTTCGAATCGACAGATCGGCAAAGCCTGCGCCTGCACCAATCATGTCATGGATTTTCCCCGTCACCGCATCCAAGGTGAGCGCAAGGCCAGCAGCCTTGGCAAGGGTCTCAAAGCCTTCGCGTAGTTTCGCAACCGCTTCAGACATCTTGGCTGTGCTGCGTTCGACCACGCCCACGGCCGATTGCATGTCCTGGTTAAAGCGGGCCATGTTGGCCTCAAGTGATACGACCAGGTTGCCTAATGAACCGAGCGCTGCCACCGTTTAATCACCTCAAGTGTCGTTCAACAGCCTAATATGTTGCATTACAACAAATCGTCACAAGTTGGTTTGAAGGCAGGTTGCAATAAATGGTGCGCTGCAACATAATCCAGCCATTGATTTAGTCATTGATCCATTCATATCGATTCATCAGTTCGCATGCATTCGTAAGGGGAATACACCAGCATGAAAAAGCACATGGATACCAAGGGGTTGCAGTCCATCGCGGACGGACAGCTGGCGCTCGGACTCAAAGCGGTCGAAGCGGCCGAGCAGTTGGGTGCCCTCCAGTTGAATACGACCAAGGCATTGCTTGAGCAATCAGTCAAACAGCACCAGGCACTCCTGGGCGTCAAAACGCCCCAAGAATTCGGCGCCATCGCTAACGATGCCTCAAAACCTCTCGCTCAAATTACCCAAAACTATCTGGCCGAAGCCGCCACACTTGCACTGGATACCTCAAGGGCTGTTGCACTCACGACCGAGGCGCAAGTCCAAGAGGGCTATCGCGCTGTTTCTGCCTGGCTTGATGAGGCTGCGAAAACGGCCCCAGCAGGATCCGAGTCATTTTTTAAAGCAGCCAGAGAAATGATTGCCGTAAGCGAAAAGGCATGGGGCCAGTTCATACGTCAGACCGCCTCGATGAATGAGCAGGCTGAGCTTTACGTTGTTTCCCCAACCGCCTCACCCAAGAGCAAGACAAAGCGTTCGACCTGATAGCTCCACCCTAGCGCCTCACCTAAGCGCTCGATCGACATGCGAACCCTTGGAGACAACAACACCAGGGCGCATGCCGGTTTAAAGACAGATCGAGCGCTCATCTCTTTTTTGAGGCGAGTTATTTTTTGGGTGGTTTGCCACCGCTCTTCACACACTCATCCATGCTCGCAAAGCTTGTGAACTTGGCGGTTTTCTCATAGCTTGGGCTTGAAGGATCGTGGCAGATGCCGTTATCTGACTTTTTGATCACAACGGCAGGTGCTGGTGCTGCCCCAGCGTTTTTGGGCGCTGTGCCACCGCTTTTCATGCACTCATCCATTGTTTTAAACGGTGTGAAATTTTTTGTTCGCTCGTAGCTCGGCGAACTCTTGTCATGACAAATCCCGGAATCAGACTTTTTCACCGCGGGCGCATCGGCTGCGGGCGCTTTAGCAGCTTCCTTTTTATCTGCGGCGCTAACAGGTGCTGCCCCGATGCCGATTGCCAGAACTGCGAAAGCCAATGACTTCATCACGCTCATCGTTTATCTCCCTTGATCGATGAAATCCATCTGATTTGCTCAGCATGTGAATGCGAGCATAAGTGGTTTCACATAAGCGATCAACGAACTTTCAAAGCGCAGTGCCGGTGCGGGGCGTTAAACACACGATGAAAGCTCATTCAGATCCGATAGCTGACATGCACCTAGTCATGGGCGAGTCTTAATGACACGTGTGTCAGCCAGCTTGATGTCCTTGCAAGCGCTTAAAGCCTTGCAGCAGTGCTAGCTCGCCTGCACTCAAATCACGATCAGACGCATGCTCGGTGTGTTGCGAACGCCGCTGATGAAAGAGCACAAAATCACCGATCTCAAATGCGTCTGACTGACGCTTTACATCGCGGTGAATATTGGCAAGCACACTTGCCAGGTGCGCCTGATACCAGTCCTGCGCTTCACTGCCAAAGGGCTCAAGACTTGCATAAGTGCACCACGAGGCATATTCGGCGGCAGACATGTGGCTGAGTTCTTCAAGCGTTTTACCCAGGGCAAGCGCCAGCCGATGCCGAAAGCGTTGCGCTAGGCCAAAGGCTTTGGGTCGCTTTGCGAGGCTCCCTGTCCATTGACTTCGGCTGCTTTGGCAATCAGTGCTTCAAGTGCACGAAACCCGCACGCTTTAAGTGCTTCGACGTCCTCATCTAAAAGCAGACGTCTGCCCTCTGCATCCACCAGACAGAGGCAAAGGACAGCGACGGCAGCATCCTCATCGCCTTTGAGTTGTTTTCGCTTCGATAGCGAATCGATCTCTTGTAACGATAGCTGGCGAAAGTGCACCTCACCTAAACCTTCAATGTGATGCTTCTCAATTCTCGGCGCGAGGGCTATGAACAGGCGCTCCCGAGTAAGCGAACCTTGTGCCTGATCTTTAGTCTTCATGGTGTGATCGTGATATCGCCCGTGATTTTGATGGCCGAGGAAAACTCCACCTTGCCATCGACTTTCGTGCTCAAGTCAAACTTGGTGGGAAAGCCCGAAAAGGTGATCACAATGGGCGTTATCAGGTGCGAACCCAAGGTGAGCTTATAAGGGGCTGTGATGCCCGCTGAGGCATCGGCCCAAAGCGCCTTTTGTCCCACACCGTGCGTGTAGTTGCCTGAGATCTGGATCGACCCATTATCGTTAAGACCTGCAATAAACTCCTTGCTGCTCGATGAGAGGTTGGTGACATCAACCGACTGCACCGCAATCCCTGTGAGTTGAATGTCGGTAAGTTCCTCCACCTCGGTGTAAACCGCAGGAGTGCCTGCGCCATGCGCAAGGATGGCACCCTGCGAACGAATAGCCTGTGAGCTTGTGTAGGGCATGGTTGTACTCTCTAGAAGATATCTCGATCCGTTTGTTCCATGCGAACGATTGAACGCATGCGATCTACTGGATCAACGCCTTAAGTGGCAGGATTTAGATCGGCGTGGGCGCCCAAACCGAATAGGTCAGCGTCTCGCGATAAACCGAGGCATCAGCCTCAAAACTGCAGTGCGAATCGTTAAGCGTCATCGACATGCTCTGAACCCTAAGACATCCTGATCGAATCGCAGCCGCAATCGCATCCACCGAAGACCGCGTGCTGGCATAAACGTCGATTTGATAAAGCGCATGGGTGAGACTCGATGCCGCACCACTTAGGGTGGCAGAAGGTGCTAGGCCCACCCGCTGATAAATCACATAAGGCGCACGATCATCGACATGTGCTACATCGGGTCGGACCACCACATCAACCAACTGACTTACCGTATCAAGGGGATCGCTAGTCGATTGATTGAGTGGATCATTGAGCGATTGCCTGATCGCCTCATACACCAGGGTATTAAGGCTCATCGTCCAAAGCGCTCATTAGCTGCGACGAGTTTCCTCGCTGATCCGATCGGCAAGCTTTGTAGCAATCGCCCGCGCTGCCTCCTCGTGCACTGCCATAAAGGCTGGGCGCACAAAAGGGCGTGCAGCCATCTTGCTTGTTCCCATCTCGTGCATGCGCCAGTACCAGGCATCTCGGCTAAAGTCTTTGCTGCCGTCACGCTTTTTTCTTGCCCCAGACCGTATCCCGACGAAAAACACCTGGGTGTAAAGGTTGGAATGTTCTCGAATCTGCTTTTGGTAAACCGAGGCCTTAAGCTTACCCGTTGCCACTGGCGCGCGAGCCTTCATGGCCTTTCGCACCACACTGGCTCCCGCATAAACGGCCGATCGAAGCGCATTGCGCGCCACCCGTTCGGGCAACAATTGCAATTGCTTTGAAAGCTCCCGAAGGCCCTCAAGCTTCATCTCAATCAACACTGCCTCCTTCCCCTGCCGTGATCCGAATCCATGGGACGCCTGCAATAGGTTTTACAAGTGCTGAGATCGACATGGCAGCGCCTTGAAACACAATCCGATGTTCCGTAGAAAGCTTTAAATCCTTGCGATCGCGAATCACAAACTGCCACAGGCTTTGCGCCTGGCTGTGACCTGCCTCAAGCACCGCTTTCGTGCTCAAGGGTTCAGCCTTTGCCCACACGGTGGCAAGCACTCGGTAGTGCCTTGTGACCTGTCCCAGCGAGTCCGTGGCGCGAACAGGCGCTTCAATCTGAATACGATGGGAAAGATCGCCGGCCTGCAGGCGATCAAGAGCAACTGACCCCATCAATAATCCCGCCCGGAGCGTTAGCGAAGCAACATCAGTGCCTGGATGAGCAGTGGAATAAGCACCGCACCAGCAATCCCGTGCAAACCCATGCCAAGACTTGCATAGGCACCAGCTACGGGGTGAACGCTCATTGCTCGCGATGTACCTATGCCGTGCGATGCAACGCCCAGCGCAAAGCCACGCTGCCACCAGGCCGATACACCCGCTGCATTCAGAATAAAGCGACCAAACACGGCACCCAAGATGCCTGTGGTCACGGCAAACACAGCAGTTAGGGTGGGTGAGGCTTGAATTCGCTCAGCAATACCCATCCCGATGGGCGCTGTCACCGACTTGGCATAGATGGCAAGCAAAAATGATTGATCAGCCTCCA
>VGHV01000138.1 GCA_016868095.1 Betaproteobacteria bacterium | reverse complement strand
GGCGCGTCTACCACCTGGCCGTCGACTGGCGCGGCGCACCTGTTCTTGCCTTTGACAGCACAGGCAAAGTTCACTGGAAAGCCAATTATCTTCATCCGCTGCTATCGGAGATCAAGCATGGAAATGCTAGGCGAAAAATCGCAGCGCGCGGCCTTAGCGATCGGTTCATCACCGACCGGCCAAGGATCAATTTGGGGGTCCCGGGGCGCATTCTTGCCAACGAACAACTCGCCCAGAGGGACCCTCGCCTAAAAACGCTGCAATTTGGCGCTAACCGAGTCCTTGATGCCGAGTCCCAGCGCTTTTTGCAAGCCGATCCGCTTGGGGCCGCGGGCGATCGTGATCCTTATCGCTACGCTGAGGGCGAGCCCTGGCGTTATGTCGATCCTTGGGGGCTTGCCAAGCTCACCTACTTCGCAATCTTGCAAAGCGAGCAAGGAAAACCCTCAGCTTCGACCCAAGGCTTTTCGCCAGGTCGCTGGTCATTTTTGCTCGAAGCGATCGCACCGGCGCAAACGGCCCCAGGCAGTTCGCTCAGTGGGTGGCAAGGCCTGCAAAATGAATACGCCAAAACCCAACAGTCCTTGCTTTTTGATGGGCAAGGAAGCTTTCGGCTTTCACAGCAAGACCCCTTATTGGGTCGTTGGTTTGGTGAGGACAGTTTGCGTTTTCAGGCCGACCAGGGCGATGAAGTGATGCAAGGCTTTCGCCAACACTATGGCGGCTCGCTCATCAGTCAGAGTGCCTTTGTGATTGAAGACTTTGACGACAACCAAGCCACACGTCTCATGGCCCTGCTCTCGCGCGATCAAAAGGCCAGACGTGCCTGCCTGCAACCGGCCACGCCAGTGCTACCCCCGATGAAGTTCAACGACGGCTCAGCGGATCTTCGACCCGATGCGCCCCAAGGCCAAGGCTCGTCGGTGCAACGTCTGCTCGAGTGTGAAACAGCTACAAGCGGTATCCCAGAGCCGCTTTACCTCGGTCTTTACGCAAATGCCCAAGAAAGAGCCCGAGTCGAGCGCCTGCAGGCAGCCGCCCAACTTCAGGAAGCCCCTGCACCCTCATCGATCCAAAGCGACTGCTCCAAAGACGCCTGCCGCAGCAAAACAGCGATTGCTGTCAACGGACGCGAGTATTTCGCCTCCTACGGGTCAACCCAATTTGTGCTCGAAACATTCTTGCGCACCCTTCGGCAGGACGTCCTGCACGCGACTGATCTCGACCCTCGAACGCTCAGCTGGCTGGGTCTCGATCAATCGATCAAGGATACGGGCGGTCAATCACGGAGCATGAGTTGGTGGATCAATCAAGGCATTGCTCGGGCGCAGTCTGCCGCCCAGGCTTTTGATGCACTGCGTGCACGCCACGGCAAAGGGCTTTCGCAACAAGCAGCCTTGGAGCTTTGGAACAAAATGACGGCCTCGCAGCAGCTTCAATGGCAGGCCTCGAGTGGCCTAGACCGTGAGGCCTTTGTTGATATTTTGGGCTTTAGTCCTGACGGCCGGGCACGCACCGAGTCTGAAGCCAGAAATGCTTTTGCCGCGCATGCGGTGTTTCGCCTGGGTTCGGGCAACAGCGCAGGTTTTGGTGACTGGCTCAAGGCACTTTTTTCAGACCAGGCACGATTTGGTCTGATCTCGAGGCTTTTGCTACGCCAGCATCTGCGAACACTATTGGCTGAGCCCGCGCTTCAGGCCCGACTTAGCAATCTTGAGTCTCCAACGACGAAGGCCTTCGATCAGCGCCAACAAAGCATCGAGCAAGACATCGCTTACCGAGTTGCGCTTATGCACAACGGTGGCAAGCAAGCAGCGGGCGCACTTGATCCGAACCGCAAACCCCCAGCCTATTTGCAGCACTATGCCGAAGAGTTCATGCGGGTGGCTGGTCGCGGTAATTGGCAGGCCCTACGCTGCGGTCAATCGCTGGGCGTTGCGGGCTTGCAAATGCAAGCCGTGAAACTTGCCTGAGCCCGCTTGCGCGCTGCAACACCTACGCTGCAACACCTAGGCTGCAACACTGCGGGATTGCGAGCTTGTGCAGCACGGCCCTCGCCTATGATGGAGGGTCAACAACGACTGGTCTTGCAACTAGCGCTTAGGAGAGAAGTCCCAACGATGTTCAGCAACCCAGACTTTCAAACGCAGCAAGCGACAAGTGCTTCGACGGAGCATGTAAAAGCGCTTGCCCTTAGCATGGGCGACCCTGCTGGCATTGGCCCCGAGGTGCTGCTCAAGGCACTGCATCGACTTGGCGCACCAGCGTGCAGCCCGAGCCAAGCCGAGCAAATCGACACTGAGCCAAAGATTGCCGTACGTGTTTTTGGCGATCCCGAGTGGCTCATGCAAAGGGCCAACGAGCTTGGCCTTGGCGAGGTCTTGCAAAAGGCTTCATGGATTCAGTGGGAAAGCGCTTGTTCAGTGCCACGCACGCTGCCCCAAGGTGTAGCGAGCGCTGAGGGCGGCGCATGTGCCGTAGCTGCAGTACTGGCAGCTGCAAACGCAGTGATTGCAGGGGCATGCCGGGCCCTGGTCACTGCGCCTTTGAATAAACAAGCCATGCACCTGGCAGGCTTTGACTACCCAGGACATACTGAGCTCTTAGCCGAACTTGCTGATCGATGCCCTGTTCGCATGATGCTCGAGCACCAACATTTGCGCACGGTGTTGCATAGCATCCATTTATCGCTCCGTCAGGCGCTCGATGCACTTGACCGCGCTAGCCTGCTTGAAACCTTCTCGATCGCCGATCGGGCGCTTGGGCGCATGCTCGGGCGAAGACCAAGACTTTTATTGGCGGCCCTCAACCCTCATGCCGGTGAGGCCGGGGCCTTTGGGCGTGAGGAAATCGAGTTGTTATCGCCTTGCATATCGCAAGCACAAGCTCAGGGTTTTTCCATCCTAGGACCATATGCCGCCGACAGTGTTTTTGCCATGGCTTGGGACAATCCCGAGGTGGATGCGGTCATTGCGCTCTATCACGATCAAGGGCTCATTCCGATCAAACTGCTTGGCATGGACCTAGGCGTCAATATCACGCTAGGGCTACCCTTTGTGCGAAGCAGTCCTGATCATGGTACTGCCTTTGATATCGTAGGGCGCGGGCTTGCTCGCGAAGACAGTTTTTTGGCGGCGATGCGAGCCGCCCACCGCTACAGCCTTGCCTAGCTCGAGAGCGTTGCTTCCCAGCGCTGTAGCCTTGTCTAGCTCGAGAGCTTTGCTTCCCAGCGCTGCCGGATTGCACGCAAGCTCGAAGGCATTTGACTACCAAGCTGCTCAAAAAGGCTGGCCTGCAGTGAAAGCTCTCGGCGCCATTCTTCGGAGTCAACCTTACTGAGTCCCTCGAATTGCTTTGCAGAAAAGTCCAAGCCACGCCAATCGATGTCCTGATAACGCGGGGATACGCCTGCAAGATGTTCTTGACCTGAGGTTTGGTCGAGGTTTTGAAGCATCCAAATCAAGACACGCATGTTTTCACCAAAGCCCGGCCACATGAATTTGCCCTGCTCGTCGCTTCGAAACCAATTCACACAAAAAATCGCCGGCAAGCGGTGATCGGGGGCCTGTGCTCGCAGGCTCGCACCCAAAGCCAACCAATGCTCAAAGTAAGCGCCCATGTGGTAGCCGCAAAACGGCAGCATGGCAAATGGATCACGCCTGACCAAACCTGTCGCTCCACTTTGGGCAGCCGTGGTTTCAGAGCCCATGGTTGCAGCAAGATAAACCCCCTCTTCCCAGTCTCTGGCACGAATTACCAGAGGCACTGTGTTGCTGCGTCGCCCGCCGAAAATGAAGGCGTCAATCGGTACACCTTGCGGGTTGTCCCAGTCCTGATCCAAGGAAGGGCATTGCGTCGCCGACACCGTAAAACGAGCGTTAGGGTGGGCTGCTTTGCGCCCGGCCTGGCCATCGGCAGGCGTCCAATCCTTACCCTGCCAGTCCACTAAATGATCGGGGGCTGCACTCAATCCTTCCCACCAAACATCGCCATCGTCGGTTAGGGCAACATTGGTAAATATCGTGTGCGACGCCAACATCGCCAAGGCATTGGGATTGGTCTTTGCTGAAGTGCCTGGTGCTACACCGAAATAACCGGCCTCGGGATTGATGGCATAAAGACGGCCATCTGCGCCCGGTTTGATCCAGGCTATATCGTCGCCCACGGTGCTCACCTTCCATTGACCAAGTTCCTTGGGCGGAATAAGCATTGCAAAATTGGTTTTCCCGCAAGCTGATGGAAACGCAGCAGCCACATGGTATTTACGCCCCGCCGGATCAGTAACGCCCAAAATAAGCATATGCTCGGCAAGCCAGCCGTTGTCGCGACCCATGGTCGAGGCAATTCTTAAGGCAAAGCACTTTTTACCCAGCAAAGCGTTGCCCCCGTATCCCGAACCATAAGACCAGATCTCACGGGTCTGGGGAAAGTGAACAATGTATTTGGTGTCGTTACAGGGCCAAGCCACATCGTTTTGTCCCGCGGCCAAAGGCATACCGACGCTATGCACGCAGGGGACAAAATCGCCTTCATCGCCCAGCTGCGCAAGGGCTGCGCTCCCCATGCGAGTCATCATGCGCATATTGACCACGACGTACGGACTATCGGAGAGCTCAACCCCGATGTGTGCAATTGGGCTGCCAAGCGGCCCCATCGAAAAGGGCACGACATAAAGCTTTCGCCCCTTCATGCACCCAGCAAATAAATCGCTCAGTGTTTGTTGCATTTGCACCGGATCAATCCAATGATTGGTTGGCCCCGCCTCTTGCTGGCTATCCGAACAAATAAAGGTTCGGTCCTCAACCCGCGCAACATCAGAGGGCGCCGAGCGGGCCAAAAATGAGTGCGGCCGCTTTTGGGGGTTGAGCGCTATCAGCGTGCCGCTTTCGAGCATCTCGCTACATAAGCGCTCATATTCGGCTTGAGAACCATCAGCCCAAACCACCTCGATCGGTTGGGTATGTTCGGCGACCGCGGCAACCCAGGCCATGAGTCGACGATGGGATAGTCCCTCGGGTGCCTTCACCTGTGCCCGCAACTGGGCTAAAGGCAGAGTCATCCAGTGCGACATCCGCTCAAGTGGCCCCCAATCAGCGCGGTGGCGAGGGTCTTTATCCTCATGCGGGCTTGTCGTCGTGCTTGGGATTGCGCTGCGCACATCTTGCGAACCTGTAGGGTAAGAGATCGTTGCTTTGCCAGCTGCGGGGGAGGGGCTTGACATATCGGTCCTCGCTCATGGAAGAGTCAAGTGACGAAATCATGACTTTGGGGGCCCGAGTTTAGCGCTTTTCAACCCTAGGCTATGCGCGGAGCTTGACTTGGTGCTACAGTATTTCTGATGGAGATGCCGCGTAAAGAAGGCGATGCCAGTCGCCCATTTGAAGCAGTCCGCTTGCCGGCTGTTGGTCAGGGCCGCTCAGGCGCTGCTGTCGATTTTTTGCCTGATGATCGCTGGTTTCCACTTGCGGTAGCGCGCACTAAGATAACGATGCGCTGGCTTAGCAGCCTCTCGGTTTTAGGCGTTGGCTTGTCCATTTGGCTCGAGCGAAGTGCATCTTTCGGGCTCGCGGCCTTTGCCTTATTGCTCGGCCTGGTGGGTTTGGCGCTTCATCAAAGCGTCGCTCGGGCGGGCGCCTAACCCACACCAGCCAGAGCCGGCATGAGCGTTTTTTTTAACGCTTTAACCGTTGATCCCTGTTCGCTCGATGCCGAACTCGAGGACGCTGGCACCGTAGGGCCCGAATTAGCCTTCATCGCAAAAGAGCAAAGGCTCTTGGCACGAGCATTTTGCTGGCGCGATGCCAACAGTGACTGGCCTTTGTTACTGGTGCAAATCCCTGGCACCGAAGCGCTTTGGACGCTTCAACACCCGGTGTTTACCCCGATCATTCGGCGCTGGGGCATGGCCTTAAGGGTGATTGGTATTTCGCGCGAGGCTATGGCCTTCGATTTTCGTGCCTTGCTTGATGATCAAACACTTGCCCGCCTTCGTAAAGCCTTACACGAGGACCCTCAACATGCCCCAGTGGACCTGATTTACCAAACCCTTGCTCGAGGCATGCTCACCCGGCTGCATGATGCAGGCCAGGCGAGCAGCCATTTGCTGCGCGAGGGCTTTTTGCGTCAGCAGGAGCCGCATTCCCAACCTAG
Source organism: Betaproteobacteria bacterium (assembly GCA_016868095.1). Taxonomy (GTDB): domain Bacteria; phylum Pseudomonadota; class Gammaproteobacteria; order Burkholderiales; family Burkholderiaceae_E; genus UBA3064. The sequence goes on along the minus strand of VGHV01000138.1, from coordinate 495 downwards.
TGACGGGCCGCAACGGCCCTTGTTACTTAAGGCATTGCAAGCTGCGCTTCGAAGAGGCGAACTCGATATCGGTTTTTACAGCCGGGCCATGCGCGCCTTGCGTCAACGCGAGCATCAAGTCCAAGAACGTCTGGCCTATGTGCTTGAGGGCAGCTTGTCCCCGCTTACGCTTCAAGCGAGCGCTCGTATCGACCCGAGAATTCCTTGGGGGGTTTATAACTGGCTTCACCGCGACCCACGCCATGCTGCCGCAAGGGAACATGTACTTGCCCATTTGCCATGGTTAGGACCCTGGTTGGCCGACAAGCTCTTGCTTAACCATCATGCGCGACTTCAGCAGGTCATTGATTCGGGACAAGACAGTTTCGTACTCGAACATCTCGCCGGCGTTTTTGCGATCGACCCGAATCTCTTGCGGCGATTGTGGCGGCACCCCATCGCCATGCCAGCCGAGCTCAACGACTGGCAGCTTCCCCGTATGCTCGGATGGCATCA
>VGHV01000137.1 GCA_016868095.1 Betaproteobacteria bacterium | reverse complement strand
CTCGAAGATGAAACCCTGGTGTTTCCGGCTGGTGGCGAGCATCCAAACATCGTTGAATCGGCCAGTGCCTTGCCGCGCAGGGTTTACTTCACCGAGTTGATTCGACTGCAGCGTGAACTGGTCAAACTACAAGATTGGGTTGTCGCTCATAAATTCCGCCTCGTGGTTGTCTTTGAAGGACGCGATGCTGCAGGTAAAGGCGGCGTGATCAAACGAATTGCCCAGCGACTCAATCCCCGTGTCTGCCGGGTCGCAGCCTTGCCTGCACCAAACGATCGCGATAAAACGCAATGGTATTTTCAACGTTATGTTTCTCATCTTCCCGCCGCTGGCGAGATCGTACTCTTTGATCGTAGTTGGTATAACAGGGCAGGGGTCGAGAAAGTGATGGGTTTTTGTAACGATAACGATCTCGAAGAATTCTTTCGTTCAACGCCCGAGTTTGAACGTATGCTGGTAAGAAGCGGTATCAAACTCGTGAAGTATTGGTTTTCGATCACCGATGAGGAGCAGCATGCAAGATTTCTTGCGCGTATTCATGATCCCTTAAAGCAGTGGAAACTTAGCCCTATGGATCTCGAAAGCCGCAAGCGGTGGGAAGACTACACAAGGGCTAAAGAGAATATGCTTGAGCGGACCCATATCGAAGAAGCCCCCTGGCATGTTGTGGCGGCTGTCGATAAAAAACGAGCAAGATTAAATTGCATTCATCATTTGCTGCATCAGGTTCCGTATCAGGACGTGCAGCATGAAGAAGTGGTGCTTCCGGAGAGAGTCAGAAATCCTGAATATTTTCGCACCCAGCTGCCATTGGAAATGTATATTCCCGAGGTCTATTAAACCAATAAGTCCTGTTGCCCAATAAAACCAAAAACAATACCCCCTTAGCTGAGTTTTGCAATAGCCATCAGGCTTTGGAGATTGTGAACCGGTAGGTGTTCGTTGACATGGGGTAAGAGCGCGCGCACACCGCTTGCTTTAGGTTCGAACCCTTGATACCGAAGCAAAGGGTTAAGCCAAATCAAACGACGGCAGCGTCTTGCTAATCGCGCCGCTTCCCTGCCAAGTGCGGTTGGATCATCGCGCTCTAAGCCGTCGGTCACAAGTAAAACCATACTCCGTGACCCAGCCATTCGATGACCGATATCTTTATTAAATCGTGCTAGATTTGATGCGATACGAGTCCCGCCGTTCCAGTCATGAACAAGACTTACCGCTGCTGCCACCGCCTCATCAGGGTCATGCTCGCGCATCGCAGATGACAAATCGCTCAGGCGAGTACCAAAGACCAGTGTTTGTGTGCGAGGGTCGGCACGTGTGAGCGCATGTAAAAAATATAAGAACATGCGCGAATAGCTCGTCATTGAACCTGAGATATCAAGCAAGGCGACGACCCGCATCGCTTGCTTGCGAGGCAAACGCCGAGGCAGTTGCATGATCTCACCGCCGCTTCGAAGTGCATAGCGTGCGACGCGACGCATATCGATCGGACCTCGGTGCCACGCAGGCTGCCTTCGTCTTGATAGTACAAGCGGCATCTGAGGCAGCATTTGTGAAATCAGCCTGGTTACTGCGATCCACTCTGCGGCGCTCAGTGTTTCAAAGTCAGCTTTTTGTAGCAATTCTCGATTTGAAAAACTCATGGTCGCCTCAAGCGACTGTGGTTCGGCATCGTCTTGATCCGAAGCGCTGCGCGCTTTTGCCGGTGGAGCCAAGGCCTCGGATAGTCTTCGGTTTGCGTCTTGCGGTGATGCCATGCCGCCATCGACTTTTGGCAATAGCATTTGCATGGCTTTGCCAACTAAATCGGGATCGCGCCAAAATGCTGTAAAAGCTTGATCGAAGAGACTTTGCTGGTCTGCACTGCAGGTTAAAGTGCAACACAAGGTATAGCGTAAATCCTCAAGCGAAGCCAGGCCAACGGCCAGGACGGCTTCGGTGGCCATGACCACCCGGTCACTTGAAATTGCCAGACCCGCGGTGCGCAGCACCCGTGCAAAATGGACAATATTCTCAGCAAGATGCCCTTGGTTTGAATCAGTCATGGGATGGGTCTATCCTTCATGAGCGGGCTAAAGCTTGCTCTTAGCGATAATCCTATACAAACCATAGAGCAGATAGCGCCGACGAAAAAGAGAGCAAAGCCAAGCCATGGAAAGCTCAGGCCGAAAAGCTTAGCTTGGGCAGCCTCGGCACAAGAAGTCGAGGCAGCAAACATCCAGGGCCAAGCTTGCTCAAGCCCGCTTGCCATCAAGAGCCTATCGGCAAGGCCCATCACACACTGGCTATCCTGGCTGGCAACAAGCGCTTGGTACATGGCGGCAGCCATCCCTGCGCATTGCAGCAAGAACTGGGCAAAGGCAGGTGCAATCATTGCTATCGGAACTCTAACGCTACTGAGCATTAAGAAGCTTAAGCCTAGGCATAGCAGCATGAAAAGGCGCTGAATCACGCACCAAGGACAGGGCATCATGCCCAGGCTGTGCTGGCTGTAGAGCGCAATGCCAAGCGAAAGCAACAAGAGTGCAATCCAGCCCGCGATCAGGCCCCGAAGCTGTTCTAATCGAATGATAAGGTTAAACATCATAGGTCTTCAAACATCCATCAAGGATTGATCCTGCCATGAATCTAATGCAATTGCGTGTGGTCCGCGAGGTCGTCCGTCAGGACTTCAAGCTCACCGATGCGGCTCAAGTCTTGCATAGCTCGCAGTCTGCTCTGAGCAAGCAAATTCGTGACTTAGAAATCGAGTTGGGTCTTGGCATTTTTGTACGTAAGGGTAAACGCTTTACGGGACTTACCGAGGCTGGTGAGCAGGTCTTGCCCATGCTCGATCGTTTGCTGCTTGAGGCTAGCAACATAAGTCTTGTCGCTGAACAGTTTCGCGAAGGCGATAGCGGTCAGTTGAGCATTGCAACGACGCATACGCAAGCACGCTACGTCTTGCCCGATGTGGTTGTGACATTTCGTCGCGAGTTTCCAATGGTTCAATTGAGTTTGCAGCAGGGTAGTCCGCAACAAATTGTAGAGTGGTTGTTAAGAGGCCAGGCGCAGATCGGCATTGCGACGGAGTCGCTTTCACAGCACGATGAGCTTGTGAGTTTTCCTTATTATCAATGGGCTCACGCGGTGGTCGTGCCCGCCGACCATCCACTGCTGCGCCATCCGCTCGACATCGAGTCCCTGGCAAAATGGCCGCTGATCACTTATCACAGTGGGTTTACCGGCAGACAGCGCATTGAACAAGGTTTTATGCGCCATGCAAAAAGGCCAAATATCGTGATGTCGGCGCTTGATGCAGATGTGATAAAGACCTATGTCGCATGTGGACTTGGCGTCGGGATTATTGCGTCAATGGCCTTTGATCCGATGCGTGACGTGGGCTTAAGAAAGATTGAAGCAGGGCATCTCTTCGGCCCCAATACAACCGTGATGGCTTTTAGAAGAGGGCAAATATTAAAACGTTATGCGTATCGCTTCGCGCAACTTTGCACCCAAACGCTCCAACCCGATGACCTGCGCAGACAGGTCGAGTCCGCACCCACCTGGCAGGGATAAGCCAAGGCTCAACAAGAAAACACGGGTTTGAGGCCTTGGCCGCGCCGCAGGCATCAGGGCTTCTTTGGTGTGAAGAACTGAGGGTAGAGCTTCGCAACCACTTCGCCATCACTTGCCCAGCTATGGCAGCCATCCAGGAAATGGGGGCGTCCTGCTTGTTGGCCACGCATCGCTTCGCGTTGCGCGCGGCGCTCCTTCTCTTGCTGGCTTTCCGCCTCATCTTCCCAGCCAAAAAGTGTTTGAAATGCGACCGTTGCCATTGGAAAAAGCAGCTCGCGGGCGTGGGTACAGCCCTGGGTTGATCCCACCACCGCCTGAACGGCTTTACGCCATCCAGCACCGACCTTTGCTCCGATCAAAAGTTTGAAATTCGGAATGGCGCCGGCACAACTTGGATAAGGCACGGCCGGCATGAGTACTTCGATATCGTGCACTACGAAGTCATCATCAAGCGTCAGACGAATCGCAATATTGTGTACATCGCTTTCTGCTTCGCGATGGCCACGGTAGGGTTCCTCATAGGAAAAAGGCTTGCTATCGACGATTCTTGCTTCGATATCCCATAAACCGTCTTCGCGCCGAAAACCCTGCGATTCAATGCGACGGGTGTGCATGAGACGTCTGGGTGAGGCTTCCGAGAAGTGGGCGAGGTTTTGCGATGGGGCAGGTGCATTCATATGTTAAGCATAGCAAAGCATAGGCTTGCGCTGGGCAGGGAAAAGCATCACCCCGCTCTGAACATAGACTTAGTGCTGCGTTGCGGTCTTGCTCTGCTCGCTCTGTGCTTGTCCTCTAGCTTCGAGACCGAGAAGCCTTCTGGCTAGCACCAATGCTTGATTTGCATCGCCCTGGCAAAGATGAATATTGCGGTCAGATAGCACCGCAACGGCCTGCATCGGGTGCTCATTGATCACCCGACCGCCAATCATCCAGGGCATCGATCTAAGCGCTGGCTGTTGCCTGATGAGCTTAAGCAAAAGCTTTACTTGCTCGAGTGATTCAACTTGTGAAACGGTTATGGCGATCAAACTGGGTTTAGAGGCGATGACCTCGTCGTGAATGGCCTGCAGGCTTTGCGGCTGTAGCAGGGTGGCTTCCCAGTGCTCTTTCCTGAAAAAAGCGCTCAGCATTTTCGCGCCAAGGCTATGCTGGTCACCAGGCATCATGCTGATAAGTATCGATGCCTTACTCATGTGCCTACGCCGGCTATTTTCAAAGGCCTGGTGAAAGTGGTGCAGCACTTGTTCGATCTGCCAAGTCGCAATCGTTACTTCACTGAAATTAAGTTCATCGCGAAGCCACTTCTCGCCGAGCCTGCGCGCAGCTGCGGTTAAGACCTCACTGTAAATCAGTTCAAGCGGGTGACCCGCTTCGAGCATCGTCTCAATCGATGCGATCAGGCTTGGCTGATCGTTTGAAAGCAATAATTCAATAAAGCCATCAAGGTCGTAAATAAGTCTGGGCCTTAGTCCTAATTCGCGATGGCTTTGAACCATTTTCGGCAGCACGAGTTGCTCCACCATGTCGCCGATGGCATGCTGGGTTGAATCTCTATCATGTGAACGCCTTGATCCCACACTCGTCTCCCCAAGTTGAAATCTTCATGAATCTGAGGAGGCACGGCGCGCCGTGTCGAGGAAAACGAAAGGTCTTTTCCCCCGCATCGAGTATTGATCCAAGTTAGGACGAGTGGCAAGCATTTTCTTGCCATGGACAAAGCTTGGTCGGGACAATTCCCAGCCCTTGTAAGATCTCAGACCAAGCCGGTTTTCCGACAATCACTGCATCCACGGGCACCCCAATAGATCGTGCTGTGGAAGTTTCGCCGATCAGCGACCCACCGATTACAAGGCGAAGGTCGGGTCGCTTTCGGCGAATGTGCTTGACGAGTGCTTTGCAGGCCTTGAGTTGATCGCTACAGCTAAGGCTGAAGGCAAGCAGCTGCAAACCTGCATCTTCGAGTGCCTGTGCTTCGCTTAGGAATGGTGCTCGCGTTGAAAAGTATCCGCAATCAACCTCAAAGCCTTCGCGGCGCAATAGACTCGATGCGACCATAAGGCCAAGCCTGTGGCTGCATCGCTCGGCGCCAAGCATGAGTGCTCTTGGCTTTGAAGCATGCGGCGTGATCGGCTTCTCAAGCGTGGGCGTGATCTGTTGCAAGACTTTTTGCAATTGCCAGCAAGCCTGCGTCACCTCAGCAAAATGAGCATGATCATCAAGCCATCGCTGTCCAAAGCTTTGTGCAGCCTTTGTGATCGCTGCATCAACAATTGATTCCGCCGAAAGGCCGCGCCCAAGCCATAAGTCGCAAAGCGCATGAACTGAATCAGCATCTGCCGAGAGGCAAGACTGGCAAAAGCGATCGAATTCCTCGATGCTGATACCAAGCCTGGTGTGTGCTCGGGCGCCAAACCCGGCATTGCGATGGGCTGCCATGAGCGGGACAACCCGCTTGAGGAAAACAGCTTCGATCGATGCCTGACTCGTATCGATTGCGGGCGTAAAAGATCTGTCAAAACCGTCGGTCATGGGACGTGATCGCCGTTAAGTTTCCTTGTCGAACAAAACGAAAAATGCGTTTGTTAAGTTTTCTGGGCTGACTTTAATTGTCCATAACAATAAAGTCAAAACAGATTGACAATTAAACACTGTCCAGTTAAATTGACACTACAGCCCGTCCTCCGGGTTGTCTCCCAACCCCTCGACGCGTGGGGTATTCAGCCTGCCAAATAGCAGGCTTTTTTTTTGCAAGCGATTTAGTGACCCAAAAAGCTTAATTGGAGCCTGCTAAGGGTCCCAATTGATTTGCCGCTTTCCTCACTGATCTGAAGGGTCCAGCGACCCGCAGCGGGTTCCGCCATAAAGCGAACGCTATGAAACCGAAAGCCTTGATTTAAGTTCGTGCAGAACGTGTGAGCGCAATCACGCGGCGCTGCGAACTGAACCCCGTAACCAAGCGGACTAATCAATGTGATTCGCAAGCCTGTTGCGTCTTGATGCGAGCTAGCAAGGGAGAGCATCAGACTTTCGATACGATCAATGGGGCACTGGGCCTTTGCCAAATCAAAGGAAAATGAAATTTTTGAGTTTTCACGGTCAATCGCTACCT
>VGHV01000136.1 GCA_016868095.1 Betaproteobacteria bacterium | reverse complement strand
TGCCTGCCTTGATTTCCGCCATGGAGGTTGACAATTGATCGCCACCAACTTGGATACGGCCAGCGAGTAGCTCAAGTTTAAGCGGGGCTGCGCCCCTGAAGGGAACGTGTTGCATCGCAACTTGGGCCTCCTTTTTAAAGGCCTCCCCTTGAACATGCATCGCTGACCCAGGGCCTGTCGAACCGTAGTTGTAATCGAGTTTCTGTGTGCGAAGTAACTGAGCAAGCTCACGAAGATCGCGAGCTTGAACGCTCGGGTGAGCTGTCCACATAAAAGGCACAAACACTGAAATCGATACACCAATAAGATCGGTATCAACATTGAATGGGGATCGTCCAGCGAGCGTTTGCGCAACTGAGGTCATTGGAAAGGTTAAGTTGTGCATCAGCATGGTGTAGCCATCAGGGGCTGCTTTGGCAACGGCATCGGCGCCAATCGCACCACCAGCGCCGGCCTTATTCTCGACAGTCACCGCCTGTCCCATCGATTGACTCATCCTCTGGGCGACCAATCGGGCAACAATATCTGTCGTTCCTCCCACTGGAAATGGAACGATAATCTTGATCGGTTTGCTCGGAAATGCCTGACTCTTTGCTGCTGGAAAACCCAGTAGAGCTGTCCCTGCTGCAGCGAGCGAGAGGCTAAATTGTCGTCTTTGTGTGGTCATCGAAGTCTCCTCAAGTGACCTCGGAAAGCTACCATCGAAGGCAATTCCTCACATGTGGTTTTTTGATCCGGTAATTCCGGTTTTCTTCGTTAAATCTTTGAAACTTTAGGGTCAGTAAGCGCTTTGCGCATTTGCGCGAGGGTCTTCTCGACCTGCTGCAAGAAGTCCTCGCCTAATATCGCTGAATGAAGCTGGATTCGAACAGCTTTCTCCGAATCAACTTCGATTGGCATGATGTTTTGGTGACGAGATCCAGATTCAATAAGTGCTTCAATGCGGCTTAAGATCGCCGAGAGTTGCCTTTGCTTTTCGGGTGATAAAAGAAACATCATGAATCTAAGATAACTCCTTAACTCGTCACGTGCCTGAGTTAGCCTAGCAACCGAATCCTGACGCTTTTGCGAAGCGCTCGTCAAGCCTTTGAGTGTTTCGAGGCCAGACTGGAGCGCAGCAACATCATTCTTTGCTCGGATTTGCCGTGAGTTGGTCTGCATGGCTTTGGTCATGCTCGTGCTGGCGATCATTATTTCTTTATCTCTTGGCTATTGACCGAGTTACGGCTATCAGAGGGGCAGAAAATAGTGGTGTTATAAAAATGACAAATATCAATCAGCTAACTGGCATTAGCTCGCGCTGAACGGTCGATGCTTTGCAGCACAGGCTACGCAGAGCCAGCGTCGCGTGATGCCGCCTTGAAGAATCATCCACATGCCACCATCGGCATTTTTTGGGCCCAGGCAGTAAGTACACCAACGGGTACCCTCCATCGATGGCGTATCAGCGAGCTCAAGTGTGCTTCCGAAGGGCATAGCAACCGTCTTCCTAACGGGTGCATCAACAAGGCTTGGAGCAGGCCTTGCTCGCTTTGGCGGGGACGGCTTTTGTTTCATCATGAAATCCGATAAAAAAGAACATTATGAATCGTGAAATCTTGGGTTTTCTTTGGCTCCTGAAGATGCCCGTTGGACTTTGGCAGGGTAATTGAAAGGAAAAGAGTCAAAAATTTCGGCATACTTTGCGCTGAATGAGCCTACCAAGTGTGCTGAACAAGCCTACCAAGTGCGCTGAACAAGCCTACCAAGTATGCTGTAATAGGCTACTAAGTCGGCTGAAAAACCTATCAAGTCGAGCCTACGCTCTTTTTGCCTCAATAGCTAACAATTCAAGCGATTTGATGTCGTGAATGGAAAACTTTGATGTTGCACCATATTTCCCTCGGATCCTTGGACATTGACCGAGCGGCGCTGTTTTACGATGCAGTGCTTTTTCCGCTTGGCTACGTACGGGTTTGGAGTGACTTGGACGCGGCTCTTGACAGAAAGGCCGTCGGTTACGGGACACCTGGATCGGGCGATAAACTTGCGATCAAGCAAGTGCATGAACCCATCATGAGATTGCCAGGCTTCCATCTCGCTTTTGCTTCACCGAGCAGGCAAGCAGTGATTGATTTTTACGTGGCCGCGATGGCCACTGGTGGCATTGATTATGGACGTCCGGGTCTGCGCCCTCACTACGGACCAAACTATTACGCCGCTTTTGTGATCGATCCCGATGGACATCACTTAGAAGCGGTTTGCACGAATAACGAGTGAGCTTAAAGATGACAACAGCAAATGAAGCATTGACTAAGGCGAGCTTGCCGCCCGCATTGCGCAAGTGGCATGAGGTTGTTGTGTCGCGTGACCCGTTGGTGCTCCATGATTTGTTACATCATGACGTCGTCTTTCATTCGCCAGTGGTTCACACCCCGCAAATTGGTCGAGCTATTTGTTTCCAGTACCTGATGGGAGCGATGACGGTCTTAAACACGAATCAGTTCAAGTACCTTCGAGAGATTGTGGGGCAGCGAGAGGCGCTTTTAGAGTTTGCCACTGAGATTGAAGGTATCCAGATTAATGGTATCGACCTGATCAGTTGGGATTGCAATCATCAGATCACCGATTTCAAGGTCATGCTGCGACCGCTGAAGGCGGTTAATCTGGTACATCAAAAAATGGGTGAAATGCTACAAAAGATTGCTGAGCGAAGCTAGGCGTTTTGCCATCTTCATGCATCGTCGGCAGTCGACATAAGGCTCCAATGGTTATCCAGTACCATCGGTTCCGGCCAAGGCAGGAGCTGAGCTTGCTTCGGCTGCCACCTTGCTACACCCCAAGCGCATGCCAAATAAACGTTGGCGCATTCGGCATCGTTGCAAAGTGCGTAGGGCTCTTCAATCGTTGCAACGACGCTTAGGGCTTGGTCCAATTTCGGCCGCCACCAGAGCATTTTCCGCGCCCGATTGCTTGAAAGACAAAAGCCCCCGTCCGGCGCTGCGCTTATATCGGCGCCGTAGCCTAGAGCATCGGTTCCTGTTGATATAACTTCAAGACGATCGTCACGGAAAATCGCAAGGCTTGGCGCGAGCCTTCTTGTCTCGAGGCTGTCGTGTTCGGCTTGCATCGCTATACCAATCAGCACTTGATGGGGTGATGAAGCAGTATGTGCTACTTCGCTCAACGCAAGGTGACGCATCGACAGTCGGCGATCGGCTAAGGACCACTCGCCGATAACGGCACCGCTTTGCGCATCCATACAACTCAGCTTGGATTGCATCGACGCAAGATCAAGCTTTTGATCCATCGCACCTCGGCGAATTCCGCCGTGCGCAATCCAAAGTCGCCCATGCCGATCAAGCAAAACATGGTGAGGCTCAATACCATTCGTGGGCCAGCGCTCAAGTACTTCGAATCGCCTGGCATCCCTAACAGCGAGGTAACCGCGCTGGTCATGAACCGAGGTCTCAGTGGTGTAGATTACAGAACGATCTTCGCAAACTGCAGCATGGCCATTAAACGCGAAACCATTGTCAGCATTGATGTAGCGTTCACTCGAGCCTCTCCAATGCATTAGCCATCGACCAGGACGAAGCCCCATCGCAATCACGTTGCCATCAGTAAGCTGATTAAGACCGTGTGGGCGTCCATTTAGTTTCACGCGTTCAAGGATTTGGCATCGCTCTGCCTGCCAGTCGGCGTGGATAAGCCCAAGATAGTGGTCACTATCCTTTCTCGGGCTGCGCCATGAGGCAAGGAAGGTCGATGAAAGTGCCGCAAGATGCGCCGATTTCGAAGCTTTGGGCATATCGGTTAAGGCTTCTGCCTGCTCGTGTCCACTCAACTGCGTCATTTGGGCGAGCGCTGCGTTAGTTGATTGCAGTGCACCTGTTGCTGGAATGATAAGTGGTATACCTCGCTGAAAGGCCTGCGCAAACCATTGACGTCGCTTGATTGATTTCATATCGGATTAGAAGTTATAGCTTGCACTGAGCTGAAGCGTCCGTGGTCTTCCAGGCACATAGTGGCCGCGGTAGAGGAGGTCGGCATAGTGTTTGTTCGTAAGGTTGACCAGGTTGAGTTTGTAAGCCCAAGGTCCTTCGATGTATTCAGCCATGGCGTCGATACTTACGAAGCCTGGTGCTTGAATCGTTGAGCTCTGCGCTAGACCAACCGGGCGATCACTGCTGCGATAATTAAGGCCAGCTCCTAGGCGCACATCACTTCGGGGCTTAACACTGCTCCAAAGACTTGCACTATGACGCGGCGTGAGTCCTGGTCTTGCACCAATGGGCTCCGTGCCGGCTGCACCGCTTGAAGCATCGACTTTTGCCGTGGGAATGTAAGCATAAGATAGATACATGTCCCAGAACGGATTGATCCTGCCGGCTGCATCGAATTCGATGCCAGCTGCGTGCCGCTTACCAGACAGCACGTAGTTACACGCATTGACAGTGTCGGCGTCACGGTTTCGTTCGTTGTATTTGGTGGTGTGAAAGAAGGCAAAGCGGGTACTTAATTGACCCTCAAGATGTTCAAACTTGCCGCCCAACTCGATATTTCGGCTCGATTCGGGTGCGGTATTAACAGTGCCTGCGTCATACTGATAGGTGTCACCAGACGTGTTGAACGAGGTGCCGTAAGAAAGATGCCAGGAGCTTTGTTCGCTCGGTTGATATAACAGACCGCTGCGCTTACTCCACAGGGCGTCATGTCGGCCAATACTGGCATCGGCTTGTACGGTGCAAGGGTTGCTTGCTGAAGATGCGCTTGGCGTGATGAGGTTTCGATAATCACCGCTCAATTGGTCGAATCGAAGCCCCCCAAGTAGTTTCCAGCTTTCAGAGAGGCTGAGAAGATTTTGTGCGTAGGCGCCAAAGGCCTTTGCATGGAAGCTACGCGTAAGCGTTAGTGCGCGGGAAGCCTCATCAACGCCTAAGCCATCATTGGGGCTGCCTACAGTCGTTCCCGGTTTTGCAGCTATGGCGCTTGCGGTGCGATTCTCAAAATCCTCAATGGCCATGTCGATCCCGGCTTGTACCTTATGCTTGAGGCTCCACCAGTGGTGCTCGGCCGCGTAATCCGATTGAAGATATGCCGTGCGCATGTCCATGATCTTGACGTTATTGCCGCGTGTGAGCACGGTTGCCGGCGAGAAGGTATCGACGTCGACGGCTAAGTTATTGACTTGCTGATTAGCAGGAGCAAAGCGAATGGCGCTTGCCCGCTGATCGCGGTCGTACTGAGCAAGGCGAAGTGCAGTTCGCCACTCGGCCTGACCGCTCATGCGATGAATCTGGAGTACCGAGGCTTGCCTTGTGCCAGTCCGGTTGTAGTCACTTGCTGCGCCATAATAGTTTTTCGGATCAGTCGGCCAAAGTAAGTTGCCTGAGCTCTTCTTACTTGGCGACAGCCAGGGTAAACCGTAATGAATCCCATTATTGTTATCTAAAGCGTAGCCTTGAAAGATCCATTCATTCGTAGTACCGATATCAATGGCATAGCTGAGTGCCACGCCTGCTTTATCGGTTTTGAGGCCGCCGCGGTCACCGAGCGTCCTCATAAGGTTAAGACGCAAGGCTTGATCGCGCGCGATCACATGGTTGAGGTCCGCAGTGAATCGTCGATAGTCGCCGCTGCCAATTGTTAGATCGGCCGACTTACGCGAAAAGCTCAGTGGCAACTTACTGACCTGATTGACAGCACCGCCGGTCGAGCCTCTGCCAAAAAGCATGGAGGCTGAACCGCGCAGTATCTCGAGACGATCCCAATTAAAACTATCACGCTCATAAAAGGCTGGGTCTCGCATGCCGTCGATAAAAATGTCGCCCGTGGATTGCAATGAGAATCCCCGTATCCTGATATCTTCCTCAGAGCCCTCAGGCGCTTGAAAACTCACACCAGCACTTTGCTTTAGTGCTTCCTTTAGTGTGTCGAGATTGCGGTCATCTAGAAGCTTCTCGGTAATAACGGTCAGTGACTGAGGGATGTCCCGAAGCTCCATCAACCCTTTGCCGATGCGTGTGGTGTTTGCCTTAAGTGCTGATTTTCCCTCCTCGATCTCGCTTTTTGCATGGACTTCAACGCTTGCCTCCGTTTGCTTAAGCTGAGCGTTAGCCGCGGAATGACCGGGCAAGCTAAGGCCAATGAGCCAGTAGCGAATGGGCGTACCGGGAGGCTTTTGCGACCTGGGAAGTTCTGATTTAGACATGTATTAACTCCACTGACAGTATTGGGTATTTGATCCCAAATGGGAAATAATACTATTTAAAACTTACTTTTCCTTTCAATAGGAATAATTCGTAAATAGGAGTTTTATAGGTTATCCCTATTAGATAGATAAAAACAATTGACTGGACGGGTGCGATTGACAAGTTAAAAATTTGCTTGTCGAGACGGATTGCTTGATCAATCGACCAAAACACCTGACCGCCCCGATCGCTGACCAACGACTTCTTCGTGAACTTGACCGACATGTCCTATGCTTGGACCAAGGTGATGAACGCCGATCGTTTTGATGACTGAACGGTCTCTCGACTTTGAAAGGGATAAGCTTAGAAAGCGATGCGCCTTCCATTGAAAGTGCATCGCTTCGTCAATGCCCCCGACCATCACGATGGCCCGGTAATAGCGCCCAAAGGACAAGCTGATGAATCCCATACTCCAACAAAGCTATAAGGCCTTTCAGGTAACAAGGCCCGGCGTCCTTGAACTTGTCGAGCGCAATCGCCCCGAGCCTTCCGAGCACGAGGTACTGGTCGATGTGGAGGCTTGTGGCTTGTGTGGTGCCGACCG
>VGHV01000135.1 GCA_016868095.1 Betaproteobacteria bacterium | reverse complement strand
GCAATGGCTTGCATTCAGAAATTAGGTCAAGTGAAAAGCTTCTTAAAGCTTGGCGAAGATGGCACCAAGCATCGAGATACCAATTCTCTCGATAGTGAACCAAGCGTTGGGGAGAAATATGACGTTCGCTGCGCTCCTGAGTGCTACGTGATTCATAGCGGATTCGCAATTGTTTGCGTTCGAGCAAGGCCTTACCAATTTGTTGAAAAGCAGCCAATTGTTTGCTTCGGCTAAAGTGTGACACCAAGCGCAGTCTTTTTCGAATTTCTTCGCCAGGGGTTTGGTGGCCGCCCAGTGTGCTTTCAACGCGTTCAACCAGAGGATCAAGGTGCGGGCCGATAAAGCCTGTTTGGTCAAGCTGTAACAGCATCGAGTGCATGGTGATCAAGGCCAGCGCCTCTTGCTGGTTAAACCACAATCCAGGCAGCTCAAAGCGCGGCCCAACGCGAACGCTCGACTGCATTTCATAGGCTCGCTCAAGCGGGTTGTAAACGATCGGTGCGTGGAAACGATCTCTTAGCATGTCCAGATCGCGCTTGAAGGTTGCACGCGAAATTTCAAGTTCTTGCAAGAAGCTAGCAATCGGTACTTTCCCGCGAACCTGTAACATATCGCGGATTCGGTAGAGTCGGTCAAGTTGATTCATCGTATGTCGATTGTAATAACGATCAAGGCTTGACGGCCCGCTCAACCGAACTGGTGACCTAGCTTAGTTTTCACAAACAATATGAAGGAGACCGTGATGAAACGTCGAAGTATGCTGCATGCGATCACTGCAAGCATGGCAGCTGGCAGTCTGCCAGCGTCTGTATTCGCCCAGAATTATCCAAGTAAACCTATTCGACTTGTTGTCCCATTTCCAGCGGGCTCGTCAACCGATATGGTCGCTAGAACATATGCCGCACAAGTATCACAGTCACTCGGACAGGCCATTGTGGTCGAGAATAAGGCTGGCGCAGACGGTTTGATCGCAGGCCAGGAAGTGACCAGATCTGCCGGTGATGGCTACACCTTGTTTTTGGCCACGAATAGCCCGATGGCAGCGGGGCCAGCGATGAAGAAAAACCCGCCTTACGATCCCTTGAAGGATTTTTCGCCCATCGCTGATCTGGGCCGTTATACCTTTTTCATGGTTGTTCATCCCAGCGTGCAGGCAAATAACCTCGCTGAGCTTGTAAAGTTGGCGAAGGATGCCCCAGGCAAGTTGAGCTACGCAACCGGCAACACCACGGGTATTCTCGGCGTTGCGCAGTTTTGTTCGCTTGCGGGGATACAAATGACCCACGTGCCTTATAAGGGTGAGCCACAGGCGATGCTTGACTTGCTTGCAGGCCGTGTCCAGGCCATGATGGTGTCATCCGGGACATCGATTGCACACTTGCGCGACGGGAAAATTCGTGCACTTGCGGTTGCGACTGCAACGCGTAGCCCGTTGTTGCCTAACGTTCCAACGATGGTTGAAGCGGGTATTAGTAAGTTCACGATTACCTCATGGGCTGCGCTTTATGGGCCAGCCAATATGCCAAAGCCAATCGTTGAGAGGTTAAACAAGGAGTTTATGGCCGCTGCGCAGCGCCCCGAAGTCAAAGCAGCGATGGAAAAAATTGCATTTGTTCAAACAGGTTCAACGCCTGAGGGCCTGGGTTCGCATACCAAAGAGCAATACGACGCCTATCGATCAGCACTTCGTGCGGCGGGCATTGAACCCGAGTGAAGAAATCAAGCGTGACCGGGCCCTTGTGAGCTTGCGATGTGACACCTTAGTGATCGGGGCAGGACCTGCTGGGTCGAGTTGTGCCCACTGGCTTGCACGCCATGGGCACGATGTTGTCCTCGTCGATCAGCATCGCTTTCCAAGGCATAAAGTCTGCGGTGACGGTTTGATTCCCGACACGCTCGAGGTCTTAAAGCGATTGGGTTTGTTTGAGGAGATCATGGCGCAGGCGCAATGTGTTGATCATGTTCGATGCATTGCACCAAGCCAGCAACATGTCGATATTCAAGCGCCCATGGCGGTGATATCGCGATGGTTGTTTGATGCCTTGCTTGTTAAAGCTGCGGTGAAACATGGAGCTGGCTTTCACGAGGGCATGCGCTTCGAAGCACTACACCGTGACCCGATGCAAGCTGATGCGGTGACCGGCGCGTGGTTTCGCGCATCGGGTGATCCCGTGTTGATCAAGGCGCGTCAGGTTGTGCTTGCAACGGGGGCGTCGAGCTCGGCACTTGAAGCCGCGGGTGTCGAACACCGGCGCGCGCCGAGCGCGATGGCGATGCGCACAGTGATCAGTCATCCTGGGCTTGGGCATGTCGTTGAGGGCTTGCAGGTCATTTGGCATCGCTCGCTAAGCCCCGGATATGCCTGGCTTTTCCCCATGCCTAACCAAGCCTATAACTTGGGCGTGGGTGTATTTGACGTAGCACAGCATTGGCCGCAGGAGAAAATTAATCTACGCAAGCTCTTCCAGCGTTTGATCCATGTCAACCAACTGGTTGCTCGCCTGGTTGACGAAGGGACAACCCTTTTGCCGCTCAAAGGGGCGCCTTTGCGCAGTGGCCTGACCGGTACCTCGCCATCGCAAGACGGCCTCTTAATTTGCGGTGAAGCAATCGGAAGTACTTACGGTCTCACTGGCGAGGGTATCGGCAAGGCCATGGAAACAGGCCTTATGGCGGCCGAGAGTATTTTGCGATCTGAGTCTCAACATGGCCTTGTAAACTCGAGCATCGGAGCCATCTATGAAACGGCACTTGAGTCCTTGCATGCGCGTTATGCTCAGTACGAAAAGGCCAACCGTATTAATCGGCAAGCTTGGCTTGCGGAGGTGCTCATTCGTCTGGCGTCGCGAAGTAAGCGGTTGCGTTTCCAAGCATCGGAGGTGCTAATGGAGCGTCGGTCGCCCGCCGACCTGGTGACCATGCGCGGTGTCTTGAGCGTGTTATTAAAGTGATATCGAAGGAGCTAGGTGTGCTGGAGTTGAGTGAGTCGCTATTTGATGATCAGGTGCTTGAGTCCTCCAAGCATCAACCGGTCTTGGTGGATTTTTGGGCGCCTTGGTGTGGCCCCTGTCGTATGCTCGGTCCCATCCTCGAAAAACTTAGTCTTGATTATGAGGGCCGTGTTCAGTTTGTGAAAATAAATGCAGACCACGCTCCTCAGCTCTCCCAACGCTATCAAATACGCAGCATCCCGACGGTCATGCTTTTTCGGCAGGCTCAAGCCGTCGATCAATTTATGGGACTAAAGCAAGAGTCGGAAATTAGGCGGTTTATCGATACCCACTTGCCGAGAATTGAGGATAAGGATTTAGCCCTCGCTAGACAATTGCTCGCCGAGGGAAGGCTAGAAGAAGCGTCTGAGCACTACAAGACCGTGCTTGCCATAAATCCATCTCAAGAAGCTGCAAGACTGGAGTTTGTTCAGCTCTTATTACAACGGTCAATGGCGGCTGAGGCAGCCCAGTACTTTGAAGTACTTAGGCCAAAAAAACTGAACGATCCAAGAATTGCATCGATTGCATTGCTTGTGGAAGCAGGCCTTTCCTTGAACGTTGATCCAAGCCACCCTACGAGGTCCGATCAAATGCTGCGCGAAGCCCAACAAGCCATGCTCGCAGGACAATGGGCGGGGGCCATGGACTTGTTTTTAGCATTACTCACGGAGGATCGACGTTTTGCCGGGGATCTTGTTCGTCAATCGATGCTGGCGATATTTCAGCTCTGTCCCGACGCTCAGGTGGTTGGGCAATACCGCCGCAAATTAAGCGCCTTGTTAAACTGAACGTTTAATTCTTTTCCTGAGCAGCCGTGGGCTCCTCGGTTGGCTTATTCGGTATTTGTGCTTTGCGCCTAGCCATGCAGTGCGCACAAATAAAACGCCGAACGCCACCACGGGTCATTACCCATTTACCCTGGGATTCATCTCGGTCGACGCGACAACTCGAGCAAAAGCGTTGCTTTGGACTTTGCTGCATTTCAAAATTTCCGCTGCCTGTAGCAGCTCTGACTTCTTGTTATGAAGCGAAAGTATGCCTGAATCAAAAACCTAATCCTTTCGAAAGTAGATCAGCCTGCCCAGTCATTCGACACGCTCGGCGAGCTAAGCACGTCCGTCAAGCTGACCATGAGGCTCTGAAGACGTTATATTTGGGGCCCAAATGCCCGAAAACGGTACCAGTTCGCACCTAACGGGTTTAGCTTAGGCGGTTTGTTTGGAATTTCATCGGGCCTCCTCGATAATGTTGGTGTGATGCAGCCAAGATAATGCCATCATTAAAGCTATTGACGTTGGCTTGTCATCAAGTTCGCTCAAATGAGTTTTTTTGCCCTTGAAATATTCCACTTTCGCTCTCAGGTAAAGCTTATGTCTAGCAATCCAAAAATTAGGATTCGCCAATACGAATCGGCGATTGAAGGCTACGAGCAAATGATCGGCTCGTATCGCGAAGCGATTGAGCATTTAAAGAAGGACGACAGTGCCAAGGCGCATTTGGCCGCGTATCAGGCGAGAAAGCATCGCCAAGAGGCCGATCGCCAGATCGCTCAAGCGGAGCAAACCGATGCGCCGCCTTTAGCGTCAAGGCTTGCCGAGGAGGATGAAAAGCAGACCAAGTCTGCCTTTGGCAAGCTTACTGTCTTTACAGTCGTGGTGCTCGGTGCAGTGCTTGTTGCGATTTTCGCAGGGACTACGGGTGATTTGAGCAAGACCTGGAAGACCGACTCGGCTGGGGATTTCGCTAAATCGGTACAGTATCCGAGACAGTGAGTTTCATGGTGCAGGTTACTGCCTAATATCATCGCGAGGCTCACTGCTGAGCTCCATCAAGCAACTCTGATGGTCGCTAAATGCGTTGCATCGTGGGTTTGCCGGCATCGAGTTGCCAACGTGAAAGGCTAATATGACTTGAGCCCTTGGTTCGCGTGTCTTCAAGCGCAAAAAATTCGATTTGTGCTTTGTCCATACTTAAATGCAAGAGCGCAAAACTTCCGGGTCGCCCATCGCCCCATCGAAGGTGAGGATTGTCGAGAATCCGTCCTGCAACACGTGCCTCATCCCAACCTCGGCGACTAATGCCGCCTACCGTCCATTCGCTGGCGATGTTTGGATGTTCGCTTAACTTTCGCTGAATAATTCGGATTTGCTCAGCACTAAAACTTGGATCGATATAATCAAGAACGACTGAGTTCGGCAGATCGCTTGCAAGGGCTGTGTGTACATCGCCGCCGATCACAAGCAAGTGTCCAAGTCCGGCCAGCACTGCATCTGACAATAAACGAGAGCGTGTAAAAGGGTAACCATCCCAACCATCGCTCCAGTAGCGTGTAGCCTTGCCATGCCCGTCGAGTGCAGGACTAATGAGGGTTGTCTGGGCGATGACTGGCCATTGGCTCGACTGCTCGGCCATTTGCCGAAACTGCCGCTGCGCCCAAAGCTCCTGGGCTTTACCGAGCATGCTGCGTTTGGTCTTATAACGGTCCCCGCAGTCCTTGCTAAGGGCGATCCTTCTTGCGCCACCAGGCTCGGCACAGGCCTGCAGGTCTTTATGCTGTCGCGTGTCGAGCAACAGAATGTCGGCCACTTTGCCCCAGATAATGCGGCGCGCTACTTGCAAGGCCTTTGGCTGTCGGATCGGCATGAATTCGGCCCATGCCTGATAGGCGTATAAACGGCGAGGCAAAAAATCCGATTCGCCTTTCGGTGCATGCACACCCGCATAGTCATTGATTAACTCGTGGTCATCCCAAATAATCACCCACGGAGCATCAGCATGCATAGCCTGCAGCGAGGGATCGAGTCGGTATTGTTTATATCGTTGCCGAAACTCGTCGAGTGTTAGGGGCACGCCGCCTCGATGACGTCGAACGGCCATCGGAGCAGCTGATTCATAAATATAATCACCAGCAAAGAAGACAAGGTCTGGCTTCATCTGGCGAAGCATGTCCCAAGCGCCAAAATAGCCCCATTCCCAATGTTGGCAAGAGCCAAGCCCAAGCCTGAGGGGTTCGATCGCCCCTTTTGAAGGAGCGGTTCGAGTTTTTCCCACGCGACTGACAAATAAGTCCTTGCCAGCCCTGTCGCTAGCAGGATGTAGTTTTATGCCCGATTGTTGATCGCTAGGAATATTAAATCGGTACCAATACCATCGCGATGAGTTCAGATTGGTGACATCGATATGGACTGTATAAGCACTTTGAGCTTGTGCGATAGCACGTCCACTAGCAACGATCTGACGAAACTCAGGGTCGCTGGCAAACTCCCAGCCGATCTCAATCGAATCGCGTTGAGGCTGACCGCTCACGCAGGTCCAAATGATCACGGCATCTTCGAGCGGGTCTCCCGAGGCAACACCGTAGTCAAAAGCAGTTTTGGCGGGTGTTCGATCAAATTGGTCTTCTAAAAGTTGTGCCAGGGCACCGAGCTCAAGGCCAAGCGCGGGTTGTGAAGCCTGTGTGCTTATGCAGGCAGCAAGGGCAAGTGCCTGACGTCGCGTGACTACTTTGGGCGGTGCTGGCTCTTCGGTCGCTTTAAAACGCGGCTCTTGTCTAGTGCTCGCTTGAATGCCTTCTATAAGCTGATCTTCGCGCGTCGAATCACGGTCGCCCATTTTTCAATCTCAGCTTTGTTGTAGTCTTTAAAAGCATCGGGAGGGCTTCCTACAGGGTCTGCACCCGACCCGATTAGCTTTTGTCGAACATCGGGATGACTGAGTGCTTTGGCTGATTCTTGGTAAATTTTTTGCACAATTTCAGGTGGCGTTTTCGCTGGTGCGTACAGTCCGCTCCAAGATGAAACCTCA
>VGHV01000134.1 GCA_016868095.1 Betaproteobacteria bacterium | reverse complement strand
GATCGGACGGATCAGCGTCTGGCCATGCAGCGCGGGCAAAGGCAAGCAGCCCAGGGCCATCCCGGCTCGCAGCAATCGGTGTAAACCCAGCTCGTGACCAAAGCTTAGTGTGGATTCTCACGACCTTCATGCGTGAGCTTCCGCTTGAGCTCGAGGAGGCTGCGATCATGGATGGTTGCGGGCCCTTACGAATCATTATGAAGGTATTCATGCCCCTGCTTTGGCCGGCTATGGCATCGACAGGCTTACTCGCATTTATCGGTGCCTGGAACGAGTTTTTGTTTGCCTTAAGCTTCATGATTGGTGATGATCAACGCACGGTACCCGTGGGTATTTCGATGATCGCAGGCAATTCATCATTTGAGATCCCTTGGGGTACGATCATGGCCGCATCAATTATTGTAACCTTACCCTTGCTTGCTCTGGTCCTTGTTTTTCAGCAACGTATTGTCTCTGGGCTCACGGCCGGCGCCATTAAGGGCTAATTGATCGCAGTCGAATCAATCAAAGCCTTCTCTTTCAATCCATGCAAGCCGATTCATCCATACCTGCGCTATGACACCACTGAGAAAAAAACCTGCCATAAAAGCCAAATCCAAAGCCAAAGCCAAAGCCCCTAATAATCAATGGTGGCGAGGTGGCGTTATCTATCAGATCTACCCGCGTTCTTTTGTCGACAGTAATGGCGACGGCGTAGGTGATCTAAAAGGCATTACCGAAAAGCTCGATTATGTTTCTGCATTAGGTGTTGACGCTATTTGGCTCTCGCCGTTTTTCAAGAGTCCGATGAAAGATTTTGGATACGATGTGAGCGATTATTGCGACGTCGATCCATTATTCGGAAACCTGCAAGACTTCAAAGACCTGGTCGAGCGCGCTCATCAACTCGGTCTTAAGGTAATGATCGATCAGGTCTTGTCGCATACCTCCGATCAGCACCCCTGGTTTATGGAGAGCAGGCGCAATCGTTCAAATCCCAAAGCGGACTGGTATGTTTGGGCAGATGCTCAAGCTGATGGAACGCCACCCAATAACTGGCTCTCGATTTTTGGCGGCAGCGCTTGGCAATGGGATACAAGGCGCGGCCAGTATTATTTACATAATTTTCTTGGCTCGCAGCCCGACTTAAATTTTCACCATGAGCCGGTACGCAAGGCTATTTTGCAGAGCGTTCGCTTTTGGCTCGACTTAGGCGTAGATGGCTATCGCCTTGATACCGCAAATTTTTATTATCACGATCAGCAGCTTCGCAATAACCCGCCTCGGGACCGCCAGCGTAGCGCGGCCGACATGAGCGTAGGCGATTTCAATCCCTACATGTACCAAATGCATTTGTTTGACAAAAGCAGACCTGAAAACCTTCAATTTCTTCGCGAACTGAGGAGCTTACTCGACACTTATCCTCACACGACGATGGTGGGTGAAATCGGTGATGATGACGGACTTGCTCGGATGGCCCAATACACCGAAGGTAACGACAAGCTTCACATGGCCTATAGCTTCGACTTGCTCGGCCCGAGCCACGACGCCCCTTTTTTGCATCGGACGCTCTCTCGTTTTGAGTCGATCGTCGGTGACGGCTGGCCAAGTTGGGCGGTTAGTAATCACGATGTGGTGAGGCTCGCTAGCCGCTGGCATTGTCAGCAACTCCCCAAGCGTGAGCGGCAGGCGAAGTTGCGACTTATCGCTGCTCTGCAAATGTGTTTGCGCGGCAGTCCTTGCATTTATCAGGGTGATGAGCTCGGACTGCCTGAGGCAGAGGTCAACTTTGAGGATTTACAAGATCCTTATGGCATCACCATGTGGCCAGAATTTAAAGGGCGCGATGGCTGCCGCACCCCCATGCCATGGCATAGTGAGGCAAGCCATCTTGGCTTTGGAGCAAGTCATAAAAAGCCATGGCTGCCGATGAGTCCAAGCCACCAAAACCTTGCCGTTAATCAACAGGTCGCCGACTCCAAGTCGCTGCTGAATTTTTACCGATCACTTTTGACCTGGCGTAAGCAATGGCCCGCCTTGGTGTCGGGCAGCATGAGATTGTGTCAAGAACATCCACACTGCCTTGCCTTTATTCGTGAGTCTGAGTCGCAAGCCTTGCTTTGCGTTTTTAATCTGTCAGGCTTTAGCCAACAACTTGATGACAAGCAGCTTGACCAATCCGAATCGAGACTTAAGCATGCGAAGCTCTTGCCTTCACCTCTCAATGGCTTAACGATGTCAGATCAAGGCCTGAGCCTAGGCGCCTGGGGCTGCGGTGTTCTCGACATCAGCGCTCATCTGTCACGCCCATGATGACCCGACTTCGCCTGCATCAACTCACTAAGCGCTACCCAAAGGCTTCGCATGCAAGCGTGAAAGGCGTCAATCTAAGCGTTGCACCGGGTGAGTTTTGCGTTTTCGTTGGACCCTCTGGATGCGGCAAGTCGAGCCTTCTTCGTATGATCGCAGGACTTGAGACCACCAGCGAGGGGGACTTATACATCGATGAGCTTCGAATCAATGATGTGCCGCCGGCGAAGCGGGGCGTCGCGATGGTGTTTCAAAGTTATGCTTTGTATCCGCATATGACGGTTTCAGAAAATATGTCGTTTGGCCTTGAAGTATTAGGAGCTGACCGTAAGGCTATCAAGGCCAAAGTTGAGCAGGCCGCCAAAAGACTGCAGCTTGAACCTTATCTTCATCGGCTGCCAAGGGAGCTTTCAGGCGGGCAACGCCAACGAGTGGCTATTGGCCGCGCGATCGTCAAGGAACCAAAACTATTCTTGTTTGATGAACCGCTATCAAATCTTGATGCTGCCTTGCGGGTACAAACCCGGCTTGAGATTGCACAATTGCATCGATCGATTGGTAGCTCAAGTATGATTTATGTAACACACGATCAGGTTGAGGCGATGACCTTGGCGGATCGCATTGTGCTCTTGCACACCGGCGATGCGATCGAAAGCGAGGGAAGTGTTGCCCAGCATGCCAGCCCTATGACGCTTTATCATCATCCCGCAAGTCGCTTCGTCGCTGAGTTCATTGGCTCTCCTCGCATGAATATGTTGCCCGCTCGAATGATCGAGGCGGGGGACCATGCCTGCACGGTAGCGATCGACCTCGGCGGCGAGAGTCTTCAACTCAAGGCTCATGTCAAAGCCGAAGGCCTTTCACCCGGTAGCAAGCTCACGCTCGGGATACGCCCGGAGCATTGCCGGCTGGGCTCAAGCGGTGACAACCACGACTTAGCAGTGACCCTCGAACATGTTGAGCGTCTCGGTGATGCAACCCTCGCCTATCTGCGCCATGCGCATCTTTCGGACTTGCTCACGGCTCGACTAGAAGGCGATTGCTTGCTCGAGCCAGGTACACGTTGGAATTTGCAGTGCCCACCCGAACACTTGCACTTGTTTACCGAATCGGGCAGGGCTTTAAGGCGAACCGCAGAGCTCTCCTCGCGCGATTAGTGCCACAATGCGGCCTCCTTGGCTCATTGTTAGGTGTTCCATGCGCGTTTTCCGCATCAAGGCATCGCTGGTATTGATTGCTACGCTACTGCCGCTTCATGGCCAAGCACAAAGTGGCGACCCTCCGACTCAGCCCACAGCAGCTTCCCCGAACAACGAGCAAAAGGCGCCATCAGCAGCACCACAGCAAACTAATCGGGTTGAGGTTCGCGGTCAGGGGCTTAGCGACGATGATCAACGGCGGTTTTCAACAGCGGCCAAAATCGTAATCGGTCGAGAACAAATCGAGCAGTTTGGTGATTCGAGCGTTTCAGAGGTCTTGCGCCGGCTCCCAGGCATCACACTCGGTGGTGCACCGGGTCGCGGGGGGCCTCCGCGCATGCGAGGCTTAGGTGCAGGCTACACCCAAATATTGATCGATGGGCAGCGCACGCCGCCAGGCTTTTCCATTGACTCATTAACGCCCGAACAGGTTGAAAGAATCGAGATCTTGCGCGCACCCACCGCTGAGACCGGAGCACGTGCGATCGGCGGAACTATCAACATCATTACTCGCGAAGGCTTTGTACGCCGCCTGAATGACTTAAGGCTTGGCATGGGATTGGAAAATGGCCGGGCATCGCCAGGCCTTTCTTGGACATACAATAACAGTAACGATCGTTGGATTTATAACCTTTCGCTGAGTAGCTTTTTTGCAAACAGAGAGGAACGCGACGCTGCTGAGCTGCGCGATGTGCGCCTTGAAGACGAGCAGGTCATTCGAGCACAGCGATCAGAAACCTATAGCGTCAATCAGCGCTATGGCCTGAATCTGACAGCCCGCCTACAGCAACGTGGCGGCATGGGCGAGACCTTCTTACTCGTACCATCGATCTTTCACGCACAAGGCGATAGCAAGCGCTCGTTTAGCCTGAACCAGCTCAGTGGCATGCCCGATCCAGCCGCCACACCGTTTTACGATCTTGGTCAAAGTGCTGGGAGTAGCGACTTTACCGTGGGCAGGCTCAATGCAACGCTTCGACGAAGTCTCGGGCAAGGTACCAGGCTTGAGCTGACCGGGGCGAGTTCGGCATGGGTCAACCGGAGCGATAACACAAGGCAAGAGTTCAACCGTGCTGGGATGCTACTGCGCAGCGCCCAAGATGACAGCCGAATCGAAGAGCAAAGCTTTACCCTTAGTGGCAAGCTCTCCAAGGTCTTGGACAATGACCATAGCCTGGTTGCAGGCCTTGAATGGGCTCCCTCGTGGCGAGAGGAGTCCAAACGCCAAAGCCAGGATGGTGTGCTCATTCTTACCGAGTTCGGCGAGAATCTCAAAGCCAGCAGCCAGCGCGTGGCTGCTTACGCGCAAGACGAATGGGCAATCTCGCCACGTTGGGCGGCGCATGCCGGGATGCGCTGGGAAGGCATCCACACCAGGGGCAAAGCCGCATCGGGCTATGCCCCTGAGAATCAGTCTTCGGTTTGGACACCCCTTTTTCACACGGTATGGAAGCCCAACGAAAAAGCAAGGGATCAGATCCGGCTTAGCCTCACGCGAAGTTATAAATCGCCAACGCTCTCCTCGCTCATTGCACGTCCTAGCGTCGATTCACGCTACCCGGTAAGCGGGGCAAATACGGTGGTCAATCCAGACCGTGCGGGCAACCCTGAACTGCGCCCTGAACTTGCTACAGGGATCGATCTGGCCTTTGAGAGCTATTTGCGCGAAGGGGGAAGTGTAAGTATCAATCTTTTTCATCGCGAAATTCAAGACTATATGCGAAACGTAACAAGTCTTGAAACTGTCAGCTGGTCAGCATTTCCGCGATGGGTGAGTCGCACCCAAAATGTCGGAGATGCCTTCACGCAGGGCATCGAGTTCGAAGCCAAATTCCGCCTCGATCAAGTGTGGCCAGGCGCACCTCGCACCGAGATCCGCAGCAATCTGAGCCGCTTCAACTCCGAAGTGAAATCGGTACCAGGACCTGATAATCGATTGGACCAACAACCACGTTTTACCGGAAATTTTGGCCTTGACCACCGATTTCGCCAGGCCCCACTGCGCTTAGGAGGTAATCTGAATTTCACACCGCAATTTGTAACCCGGACAGACGACGACGCGGTGCTTCGCTCTGGTTTGAAGCGGGTTTGGGATGCTTATGCTTTATGGATTTTTTCGCCTAATGCCCAGTTACGCCTAAGTGGTAGCAATTTGCATCCCATCGACTTCATCTCAACGCGATCGCAAATTGTTGGCCCCTTAAGGCAGGAAATCACCAGCTTTAATCAATCCTATATCAATTGGCGTATTCAATGGGAGTTAAAACTATGACGCATGCATGCACACAGGGCGAAGCTTCAAGCGGCCGCCCTCAGGCTTCGGCGAGTCTTCAAGTCGACGAACAGCAGTTGCGGTCGACACTTTGGTCCTTCGAAGTCGGTGCTGAAACAGGCTGGCATGTGCATCAGCATGACTACCTCGTCGTGCCAGCCGCAGACGGTGAATTAATTATCGAAACTGAAACAGAACAGTTTCGCTACCCGCTCAAGCTTGGCCAGTCCTATTTCCGCAAAGCCGGGGTTACACATAATGTGATCAACGGCAGCGATTATCCGATCGCCTTCGTCGAAGTCGAGCTTACACAAACGCACATCGTCCCAACATGAACGTCTCAGCCCAAACTTTTTGGATTGCTATCGGCTTTGCAGGCCAAGCGCTTTTCTCTGCGCGCTTTATCATCCAATGGATTGCCAGTGAGCGAGCGCGAAAAAGCGTGGTACCGAAATTATTTTGGTATTTCAGTATCGCAGGGGGTGCTACTCTGTTTGCTTACGCGGTTTGGCGCCAAGATCCGGTGTTTATGGTCGGACAAGGCTTTGGTTTGCTTGTCTATATAAGAAATTTGCTCTTAATAAGGCGCGAGCGCGACAGCCAAAGCCAGGACGAAAAGGCACGTGATCTCGGCCCGCCCGACCCCCCGCCACAACATTAAGTTTTATCTGCAAATCGTCTTATGGGAAAACCACTAGCCTTATCAGTTCTAGATCAAAGTATTGCGATTGCATCGGCACCCCCGTCTCAAGCGATTGTCAACAGCCTCGATCTCGCACAACATTGTGAAACCCTTGGCTACAAACGATATTGGGTCTCAGAGCATCACAACAGCGACAGCATTGTTGGCAGCGCACCCGAAGTCTTGATGGCGGCCATCGCTGCAAAGACATCCCATATTCGCATTGGTAGTGCAGGCGTCATGCTGCCGCACTATTCATCGCTCAAGGTTGCAGAACAGTTCCGTGTGCTTGAAGCGCTGGCACCGGGACGAATCGACCTGGGCTTAGGGCGTGCCCCAGGCTCTGATCAGCTCA
>VGHV01000133.1 GCA_016868095.1 Betaproteobacteria bacterium | reverse complement strand
ATCGGGTTCCCAATCGCCCATCGTAAAGGAGTTGGTTACAAGTCTTGTACCCGGTTTTAATTTTAAAAGCGTTGGCCTGAGTTTCAAATTCAAGTCAGGCAGCAAATACATCGTTATAACGGTCGCCTTAGAAAAGTCCTCTTTGAAGATATCACCACGAATGATTCTTACTCGATCAGCAACGCCAGCGCGTTCGGTGTTTCGCTGAGCCAGCGATGCCATCTCAGGGTTGTATTCGATACCGATGGCTCGAGCGCCAAATTCTCGGCCAGCAGCGATTGCGATTTTTCCGTCACCCGCACCGAGGTCATAAACCAAATCGTCTTTGGTAACCTTAGCCGTCTGTAGCATTTTGGTGACTAGTTCGTCACCTGTAGGGACCCAAACCACATCCTTGCCAGGCTGGCCTACTTGGGGTTGGTATAGCTGATCACCACCTTTGGTTTGCGCGAGCGCAGTTTGCGAAACGCTGGCAAAGCCAAAACTTGTGATGAGGCTCAGGGCCAAAACATGAAGCGAGCGTTTGATTTTCATTGTTCTTTCCGAAGTTAAGTGTTCTCAGGCGGGATTGTCGCGCGGCTTTTGAAGCAAGGCTGGATTATCCAAAGAGATTGTGGGTGTTCTATGACTGCAGATGCGCAGGATCGCTTCGGGTAGCTGTCTGCACGTTGGCTCGCCCGATGTGATTGCGGAGTTCGGGCTCGGCTCACGTGCTTGCCACAGGCGACATTTATGCAAGTGCATTCATAAAATCCTTCCATGTCGTTGAACATTCATAAGCACTCCTGCGATGAGCAGCATGCTTCCAACCAAAGCAAACCAATGGGTCACCTCAATTTTCTTCTTTCTTTTTAAACCTATTCGACCACTAAGCGATGCAAAGATCTGTTTCACTGTTGCCTTATCTTCGAGGGCAAAGTACTCAGCGGCTGTGCTTGATGCAAGCGCCCTCAATGTTTTGTCTTCGAGTCGAACCCTGGCGCTAACGCCATCGCTTCGTAAAACAGCACCTTCTCGGGTGCCAATGCCGATACTGTAAATACGCAGTCCCCAAAGACGCGCAATCTCGGCCGTCTCAAGCGGGGCAGGCCCGATATTACTATCCCCATCGGCAAGCAAAACGATGACTGAGCTTTCTCTGCTTCCGGGGGATAGCGGACTTTCTGGTTGTTTAAAGGCTTGCTTGCTCTCGCTTCCAGCTTCGCTTGAGGTTGAGGGCGATGATGATGAGACTGTGGAGCGTCTTGAGCTGCCTGTTATGAGTCGCTCGACGTCGATCGCTGCCTCGGGTATTGCCTGGGCCGTCGCAAGTATGATCGCGCTCCCGAGCGCGCTGCCAGGTTGCAAGCTGATGCGTTCAAGGGCTTGCTCAAGTTGATGGCGTTGGCGCGTTGGAGCCTGAATGACACTGGCGTTAGCGGCCATGCTGATAAGTCCGAGGTTTGCGTGAGCGGGCAGTGCCTCGATAAAAGCGTTTGCAATTTGCTTGGCTAGGTCGATGCGGCTTGGCGACACATCGGATGCACGCATACTCGCCGAGCTGTCGATCACTAAGATCACCTGATCAAGCGGCGTGGGTTCGATGCCTTGCATCATCGGCCTTGATAATCCGACAACCATTACAGCAAGGCCACTCACTATTAGGCTATTTGATGACCAACGCCCGCTTCGATGGCGGATAAGCCAAATGCTCAGACCGATGGGAAACGCCATGAAAGTTACAGCGATCGGCCATTGCAAGCTTAGGCTCTCGAGCATTTCAAGCAGCATCGCAGTCATAGGTTCGCTTTATTACTAAGCTTGCTTCATCGCTGAGTTCACCGCTGAGCTCGCATCCAAAGGCTTAGCTTTTTTAAACCCTCATCCCGGTGGCTGATTTGAAGAAGTCTTGCCCCACTTCGTCTTAGCAGCGCATGTGTGCTTGCCTGTTCTTGCTTGATAAGTGCCTGGTATCGCAAGCGGAAGGATTTATTTTCTGTATCGATCCATAATTGCTCACCGGTCTCGACATCTTCAGCGAAAAAATGGCCTTGTGCGGGTAGCTCCCACTCACTGGGGTCATCAAGTTTGATCGCAATCAAGTCATGTCGTTTTTGTAAGCTAGCAAGCGCATCGGACCAGGCTTGGCCACGGTTATCGCTGTGATCGATAAAGTCAGAAAGCACTAAAACAAGTGCACGCCTTCGCAGGGCAGCCTGAAGCTGCCGGAATAATCGCTCCAGATTGCTATGGATATGAAGACTTTGCTTGGGTGGCTGATGATTTTTAATACATTCGAGCAGACGCAGGCGATGGCTGTGGCCATGACTTGGTTTCAACTGAGAGGCGGGGACCTGCCTGCCATCATCGATCCATAAACCAACACGGTTGCCGTATTGTAGCAAGCTCTCGATGATACACGTGCTTAAGGCGAGGATCTGGTCGCGTTTGCTGCTTGATTCGAGGCCTGCTGTACTCGATGCACTCAGATCGAGTATTAACCAGGCGTTAAACTCGCGATCTTCTTGCATTTGTCGAACTTGTAATTGATCGCTTCTTGCACTGGCATGCCAGTCGATACGTCTTACGTCGTCGCCTTCCTGATAGGGTTGGATGTGCTGCAAGTCGAAACCACTGCCGCGGGCGAGGCTCATGAAGTCACCCTGAATAAGCCCTGGCATGCGCTTGAGCAAACGCCAGCGCAGACGCCTTGCTGCTAAGTGTCCAATACTCATAGACCCAAAGGTTTGGTGGGTGCGGGGATGTTAGCAAGCAATTGATTGAGTATGGTCTCGGCCTCGATCTGTGTGGCGAGCGCTTCATCAGAGAGGCTGATGCGATGCCTCAACACATCCGATGCAACCGCGCTGACATCCTCGGGTAAAACATAAGCTCGAGCCCGCAGCGCTGCAAGAGCCCGTGCTGCCTCTATCATCCAAATACTGGCCCGAGGCGAGGCGCCGTGCATAAGCAGCGGTGACAACTGCGCGAGTCCAAAGGCGCTTGGCTTGCGGGTGGCAGCACTGAGCGATACGGCATAGCGAATGAGGCTCGGGTCGACATAGACCTGTTTGCAAAGTAATTGCATTTGTAACAGTTCGTCGTTGTTGATGACGGCTTGTACTTGCTGAGGCATGCCAATCACCCGTTGAACCACAACAAACTCTTCATCTGCACTCGGATAATCGATGATTAACTTCATCATAAAGCGGTCGACTTGTGCTTCAGGCAGCGGATAGGTGCCCTCGGTCTCGATGGGATTTTGGGTGGCCATGACCACGAAGGGCTTGGGAAGCTGATGACTTTGCCCTGCGATGGTGACCTGACCTTCTTGCATCGCCTCAAGTAGGGCACTTTGGACCTTAGGCGGTGCTCGATTGATTTCGTCCGCTAAAAGTAGATTGGCAAAAACCGGCCCCAGCAGGGTTTGGAACGCAGCATCGCGCGGATGAAAGACCCGCGAGCCGATCAGATCAGCTGGCATCAAGTCGGGTGTGAACTGTATTCTTTTAAACTGCACTTGAAGAACTTGGGCAAGGGTATTGATGGTCAAGGTTTTCGCCAGTCCAGGCATGCCCTCAACCAGCAAATGACCGCGAGCGAGCAGGGCAATTAAAACCCGCTCAAGTAATCGGTCTTGCCCAACGATGACTCGTTTGACTTCGAAAAGAACTTGTTCCATGCGCTTTGCAAGCGCTGCAATGTTTTGCTGAAGGCTCAGATCAATCGAGGGGATCACCATCATTGCCACTTACTCCAGGACAGTCATTGTTCAATTAAAAATTAGCTAAAACCGCGGCAAACCAAGCGCTGCGCCTGCACTTTCCATGGTTGTCGCAAAACCTATACCGATAAAGGTTCTGGATTTTTCAGGGTTTAGGATGGCTGTGACGATACCGACCACCTCGCCCCGATGATTAACCAGCGGGCCGCCCGAGCTTCCCGGATTCGCTGCAGCATCAAATTGAATCAAGCCACTCAGGCTGCGTGTACCGTCGGGGCTGCGAAACTCTCGATCAAGACCTGAGACCACGCCAGCGCTTACCGAAGGTCCAATCCCAAAGGGAAAACCGACGGCAACAACCTGATCGCCCGGCAGTAGGTTGCCGCTGCCAACAATGGTTGCAGCTTGTAGATCGTCGGGTATCTTGCTCGGGCGAAGCACCGCAAGATCTTTATCGGGCATCACTTGCATCACTGTCGCTTCTGATTCGCTTCCGTCGGCGAAGCTGACGATCAGTTTGCCGCTGGCGGCCGCAGCAACGACATGAAAATTACTAAGGATGGTTCCGTCGTCTTTGATGACAACCCCTGAACCTGATTCTCGTTGTTCGGGTTTTGTACCTGATGCTTTCGGTTGGCCATCGCTATTGACTTCGAGCCGAATATGAACAACAGAGGGCAGAATCTGCCTGGCCGCGCGCTGGGCCATTGAGGGTAAATCGATGCGCTCAAGGCCCTGGGCAAGGCTACGTTCGAAGCTTTCCCGATTCTGAAAATGTAGGGGAGCCTGTCGGACACCCGATTTGGGATCCATACTGCTGCGAAGATGGGGCGGCAAAAGCAGCTGTTGGCCATCTCCCCATTGATGCCAGATCGCAAAGAGCAGGTAACTAAGTGCGACCGAGCTAAAGCCTAGGACTGCTATCGTCAGCAGTGGACGCCTCGCCAAGTATCGCCAAAGTCTCAGGGGTCGGGCTTGTTGCGGTGCTTTGCTTGCTGGCATGATGCACATTATTGAGCATGAAGAGTGGCATATGGGATGGTTAGCACCCGAGATGTTATGGGCATTGCTTGGCTTGCCTGTTCCACTTTTTCTCTACGTTTGGGCATGGCGCCGGCGTAAGAAGATAGTTATTCATTTTTCAAGCTTGCGTTTGCTCAAGGCCGCCCAAGTGCCAGGACATGCCTGGCGTATCCACATGCCGGCATTCTTGATCTGGCTGATCTTTGGGCTAGGGCTCATCGCTTTGGCACGGCCAACCGCTGAAATCAGCTTACCCACAGATTATAGAAAGTTAGTGATCGCCATGGATGTTTCACGAAGCATGCTGGCACGTGATGTTGAACCGAGTCGTATCGAAGCCGCGCAGGCAGCGGTCAGAGACTTCATCGGAAAGCTGCCCAATGATGTTCGCGCCGGTATTGTCAGCTTCGCAGGTACAGCCCAAGTGGTGCAAACAATTACCGAGGATCGCGAAGCATTGCTCGCAGCCGTTGATCGTTTTGAACTCCAACGTGCTACTGCAACGGGTAGCGGCTTATTGTTTTCACTGAGCCTTCTGCGCCCTGATTTGGCGATCGACCTTGAACAGGCGATTTATGCGCCGTCCGCTGTTAACTGGCCCGCCCCTTCGGCGCCGGCAAGTGATCGTCATGCAGCCATTATTCTGCTTTCCGATGGTCGGCGGACAACAGGTCCTGATCCGATCGAAATCGCGCAGCGCGCAGCGGATCTGGGCATCAAGGTTCATACCGTGGCCTTCGGTACCGAGCACGGCGTTATTCCTGGTTACGAGGGTTATTCGTTTTTTGTAAAGGTTGATCAGGAGACGCTAAAGGCCGTTGCTCAAATCACCGGAGGACAGTACTTTTATGCGGCAAGCGCCGATGAATTAAAAGCCGCTTATTCCGGGTTGCAATCAAAGCTCTCACTTGAAACACGTCGCACAGAGATTTCCTTCGTCGCTCTCTCAGCCATGTTGATCCTTGCGCTTGTCGCTATCTTGATCAGCAGAGCCCGAATTGTCCTGACCGGGCGGGGAACTAGGGCGAATCAAGCAAGTTGATCCGCCCCAAGTGGCCTGCGATTAGCCTTACCTGCGCTAATCCAAAAAGCCGAAATGTCGAGGCAGGAACAGCACAATGTCGGGGAAGATAATGCACAGCACAAGTGCTAATAATTGCACAAGTACAAAGGGAACGATGCCCTTGTAAATATCTATCATGGTGACAGATGGTGGCACCGTGCCCTTCATGTAAAAAAGTGCAAAGCCGAAAGGTGGCGTCAGGAATGCGGTTTGCATATTTACGGAGAGCAAGATGGTGAACCAGGTCAGAATGACTTGCTTGCCCTGAATAAAGGTGCCGAAGTCCATCTTGCCCATGATCGGTGCAAAGATCGGAACAACGATCAGGCAGATCTCGATCCAGTCGAAGAAAAAGCCCATGATGAAAACAATAATCATCACGAAAATAAGCATTTCCCAACCGGTGTCAATACCCAATGACTTCAGAATTTCAAGCACCACCTCATCGCCGCCCAGCGCTCGGAACACATAAGAGAAAAGGGTCGCACCGAAGATTATAAAAAACACCATCGAGTTCGTGAGTGCCGAAGAAGCCATGACGTCCTTGAGTACCTTTAAGCTCAGACGCTTGTTGGCATAAGCAAGGAGAATGGCACCCAGACTTCCGATTCCCGAGGCTTCTGTTGGAGTTGCCCACCCAGCGAAAATCGAGCCTAAGACCAGCGTGATCAAAAATGCCGGTGGTATAAAACCTTTAAGGACCATCGAACCAGTTAGTCGTTCCTCGGATGCACCCATTGCACCTCTGACCGCGGGTGCAAGCGAAGGCATCAAGGTACAGGCCACAATAATAAAGACCACATAAAGCGCGCTCATTAAAAGGCCGGGAGCGATGGCACCCGTGAATAAGGTTCCAACGGGAAGGCCAATCAAATCACCCATGATCACGAGCATGATGCTCGGGGGAATCAAGATACCTAGCGTGCCTGCCGAAGCGATCGTGCCTACGGCCAAGGATTTGTTATATCCTTTAGAAAGCATAACGGGTAAAGCAATGAGCGTGAGCATAATGACCG
>VGHV01000132.1 GCA_016868095.1 Betaproteobacteria bacterium | reverse complement strand
GGGCAGCAAGTTGAGGATACTTTTCTGCGAGTTTGGCGATGAGCTCTGATTTTGCAATCGAGAGCCCATCGGCCTCCACTGCCTCGCTCGCTGAAGTGCTACTGGGCACTGGCTGGGGTGCGTCCTCAGATCCCCAGCGCTTGCTTAGCTTAGACATTCAAATCCGATCGTCGATCAGGTTGCTTGAAGCGCTTGATTATTGCCCTTGGCCGTCGAGCTTGGCACGCAATAAAGCACCCAAATTCGTGGTGCCCGACTGCGCCGAACTCTCGGCTTGCATACGCGTTAGCGCATCGGCCGTTTCGGCTGTCTCTTTAGCCTTGATCGAGAGGCTGATTGCCCGATTCTTGCGATCAATGTTAATGACCATCGCTTCGACCGAATCACCCTCCTTGAAGAAGGTCCGTGCATCCTCAACGCGTTCGCGTGAGATTTCAGAAGCACGCAGGTAAGCCTCCGTATCAGAACCAAGATCGACAACAACACCTTTGGCGTCGACCGATTTCACGATGCCACGGACCAGTGAACCTTTGTCAGTGGCCGAAGAGAAGCTCGTGAAGGGGTCGCCATCGAGTTGTTTAATGCCCAAGGAAATCCGTTCACGCTCGGTATCAATGGCAAGAACCACGGCCTCAACCTCATCCCCTTTTTTGAAGTCGCGGACAGCTTCTTCGCCGGTTTTGTTCCAGGACAGGTCTGAGAGGTGAACCAGACCGTCGATACCGCCAGGCAGGCCAATGAAGACACCAAAGTCCGTGATCGATTTGATAGCGCCTTTGACCTTGTCGCCCTTGCGATGATTCTCTGAAAACTCTTCCCATGGATTGGGTCGGGTTTGTTTCATGCCTAGTGAAATACGGCGGCGATCCTCGTCGATCTCAAGAACCATCACCTCGCATTCATCGCCAAGCGCGACAATCTTGCCTGGGTTGACGTTCTTGTTGGTCCAATCCATTTCGGACACGTGAACCAAACCTTCGATGCCAGGTTCAATCTCAACAAAGGCACCGTAGTCGGTGATGTTGGTGACTTTGCCAAACATGCGGGTGCCGGATGGGTAACGACGGCCGATACCAATCCAGGGGTCATCGCCAAGTTGCTTAACACCGAGCGAGACGCGATTTTTTTCCTGGTCAAACTTCAACACCTTGGCTGTGACTTCCTGGCCAACCTGCAAGACTTCTGACGGGTGGCGCACGCGACGCCATGCCATATCGGTAATGTGGAGCAACCCATCGATGCCGCCCAAATCGATAAAGGCGCCGTAGTCGGTGATGTTTTTCACGAGGCCTTTGACGATCGAACCTTCTGCGAGTTGTTCCATCAACTTCGCGCGTTCCTCACCTTGCGACAACTCAACGACAGCGCGACGGGACAAGACCACGTTATTGCGCTTGCGATCGAGTTTGATGACCTTAAATTCCATGGTCTTGCCTTCAAAGGGCGTGGTGTCCTTGACAGGTCGGGTGTCGATAAGTGAGCCGGGAAGAAAGGCTCGGATGCCGTTAGTCATAACGGTCAGCCCGCCCTTGACCTTGCCTGTGATGGTGCCTGTGACTAGTTCAGCCTGCTCTAGCGCTTTTTCTAAATTGATCCAGGCTGCTAAACGCTTGGCGCGATCACGCGAGAGGCGGGTTTCGCCGTAACCGTCTTCGATCGAATCAATGGCAACCGAAACAAAGTCGCCTTCGACGACATCGATTTCGCCACGATCGTTGAAGAATTCTTCGATGGGGATGTAGCTTTCGGACTTCAGTCCGGCATTGACAACCACAAAGTTGTGATCAATACGGATGACTTCAGCGGTAATCACTTCTCCAGCGCGCATCTCTTGGCGGCTTAGAGACTCTTCAAACAATTGGGCAAAGCTTTCGGTCAAAGTTGACGATTCGGTTGCTGTTGACAAAATAATTTCCTTGGATGGGTGCTACTCGCGCCGACCGGTGATTGGATCGGGTTACCGTCGGGCTAGCGTCCGACGAAAACGGCCAGCGGTGTTTAAAAACCTTTGCCAGCGAGCGCCGGCAAAGACCTAGTCTCCGCTTGACCTGATTACTCGTTGGCTATGCAAGCCGAGAACTTGCTGACCACCAATGGAGCACTTGTTGTACCGATTCGTTGATACTGAGGAAACTGCCATCGAGTATTCGCGCATCGGACGCTGGCACTAAAGGCGCTACTGCACGCGACTGATCGCGCGCATCTCGAGCCCTTAAATCAGCAAGCAGTTCGGCGAAGTTAACAGAAATTCCTTTTTCGATCAACTGCTTAGTCCTACGGCGTGCGCGCTCCTCCACATCGGCAACAAGAAACACTTTCAAGGGTGCATCGGGAAATACCACGGTACCCATGTCGCGCCCATCGGCAATTAAACCAGGCGCCCTACGAAATGCCCATTGTCTTTGCAATAGTCCATGGCGTATGGCGGGCTTGGTGGCAAACTCCGAGGCAAGGCTGCCAATACGCTCCTGGCGAATCAACTCGGAGGCATCGTCGCCTTGGAGCAAGATGCGATCGTCGTCAAAAACAACAGGTAGCTCGCGGGCGAATTGTTCAAGATCTCCATCGTTTACATCGGACATGGGGTTGAGCCCCTGACGGTCAAGATGCAAGGCCAAGACCCGATAAAGGGCACCGGAGTCAAGATAGTGAAAGTTGAGCGTTTTGGCTAACTGTCGTGACAGCGTTCCCTTGCCTGATGCAGTGGGCCCATCGATGGTTAGAACCGGGGTAAGCATGCGTGATTGGCAAGCGGCTGAAAAAATCAAGTTTGTTGCGTGACTTGCATACCGCAGGCCCTGGCGAGCCCAACAAATCCAGGAAACGAGGTGGCGACATTGCTGGTATCGAGAATGGTGATGACGCCACTCGAACGTTGGCCGGCAACCGCGAAGGCCATAGCAATCCGGTGATCGCCCTGGGATTGAATCGTGCAGCCCTTTAAGCTCGCATCAGGCTTACCCTCGATCACCATCCCGTCTGCTGTTGCCCTGACCTGTGCCCCGCAGGCAAGCAAGCCGGTTTCCATCGCTGCAATCCGGTCAGACTCCTTCACCCTTAGCTCTTCTGCGCCGCGAATAATCGTCTGCCCTTGCGCGAAGCATGCAGCCACGAATAACACCGGAAATTCATCGATCGCCAAAGGGACGAGTGATGCGGGAACTTCAATGCCCCGGAGTTGGCTTGACCTGACACGCAGATCAGCAACAGGCTCGCCGCCAACTTCGCGCGGGTTGATTACTTCGATATCAGCTCCCATAAGCCTCAGGATGTCAACCACACCGATTCGGGTGAGATTCATGCCGACATGTTCCAGGATCAGGTCCGAGCCGGGAACGATCGACGCAGCAACCAGAAAAAACGCTGCCGAGGAAATATCGGCTGGAACATCGATCTCGCAGCCATGAAGCGTCTGGCCACCCCTCAAACTTCGGCTAGCGCCCTCGATCTCAAGCTTAACGCCAAAGCCGTCCAACATCCGCTCGGTGTGGTCTCTCGTTGGGGCAGGTTCGGTAATGCGGGTATGGCCTTGCGCATAAAGCCCTGCGAGGAGCAGTGCAGATTTCACCTGCGCACTGGCAATTGGCATCGAGTAGTCAATGCCGTGTAAACCCGCGCTCGCTACGATACGCACAGGCGGCCTGCCATCGTTGGTAACAATTTGTGCGCCCATGAATCCAAGCGGATCAGCCACCCGTCGCATGGGCCGCTTTGAAAGCGACTCATCACCTATAAGCGTGCTTGAAAAGCTTTGACCTGCAAGTAATCCCATCATCAGCCGCATGGCGGTGCCTGCGTTCCCACAGTCAAGTTCGTGGTCTGCCGCGTTTAGGCCATGCTTGCCGAGACCATGCACCAGGACATGGCCCTTGTCTGGCCCTTCGATCCTCACACCGAGCGCTCGGCATGCGTTCATGGTAGAGATGGCATCTGCGCCTTCGAGAAAGCCGCTTACTGAAGTTTGGCCCTCAGCGATTGCCGCCAACATGATGGCTCGATGCGAAATCGACTTGTCGCCTGGCACTCGGATGCTGCCCCGAAGCGGGCTGATGCACGTCGAGGCGAGTAGCGATTGATTGTTTAATTCCATTAAGCAAAGTCCTGTAATTGCTGGCGCCAATGCGATGCAGCAGCGAGTAAATCGATCAGTCTCTGTCGGTCCTCTTGCTCGATACAGCGCATCAATTCATCAAGCGCGCCACGATGGCGTTGTGCCGAGGCGAGGGTAGCGTCCTTATTGGATAAAAGAATATCTGCCCAAAGCGTAGGATTACTGGCTGCAATCCTCGTCGTGTCTTTGAGCCCTGCGCCCGCGCGGGCCAGGCTATGGTCAGCTAGCGGCCCACTCGCAATACCAAGGCAAAGCGCAAAGGCTGCGGCATGGGGCCAATGCGAGACTTCTGCATAGACGGCGTCATGTAGCTTGGGATCAATGACAGCAGTACGCGCGCCTAAGGATTGCCAGAAGCGACTGACAAGCTTAAGGCTATCTGCGTCCTGCTCGTCGTTTGGGCAAAGCAATACGCTTCGCTCTAAAAATAAATCGGGATTGGCTGCTGCAGCGCCCCGCCGCTCGGAGCCGGCAATCGGGTGTGCAGCTATAAATCGTGATTGATGGGGCCCGAGTGCCTTAGCCGCTTCGATAATGCCTTGTTTGCTGCTGCCGGTATCCGTAAGAACTGCAAGCTTCTTGCCCGAAAGGAGTTGTTGGTCGAGCGTTTGGGCAATCGTGGGCATCAACTTAATGATGCTGCTTACCGGCGCGCTTAAAACCAGCAAATCAGAGTCGTCAAGACAATCGCTTGCCTGCTCACACACCCGATCAATCCAACCTGCAGCCAAGGCGACTTTCGCGTCCTCGCCTGGTGAGTAGGCTACTACGCGCGACGCCACCGCTCGCGCCTTCACTGCGGCAGCCACCGACGCACCAATCATGCCGATGCCGACGATGCCAATTTGCCGCACGAGCTCGGTCATTACTAACGCTATCCCTTGGCCTGCGGCCGTTCGATATGGAGGGCTTTGGCAAGCGCACTTATAAACGCATTGTTTTCCTCGGGTAAACCCACTGAGACACGCAGCCATGCAGCAAGACCGTAGTTGGCGACAGGCCTGACGATGACACCATCGCGCAGCAATGCTTCATAGACTGAGGCCGCATCGCCCACCTTAACGAGTACAAAATTGGCATAAGACGGCACATAGGCCAGCTTCATGGCTTCGAATGCCGATTGCAATTGCTCAAGACCGGCTCGATTGAGGCTATAGCTTTTCGCCAGGAAAGCCTCGTCGGCAAGTGCTGCTGTTGCCGCCGCCAAGGCAAGGCTATTGACATTAAAAGGCTGTCGTATGCGATTCAGCAAATCGGTCACTGCTTCTTGGGCGATGGCGTAGCCGATTCTGAGTCCAGCCAAGCCATAGGCCTTGCTGAGGGTGCGCGAAACAATCAGGTTGGGATAGCTGCGAACCCAAGCAATGCTATCCATTCTCACCTCTGGTGGCAGGTAGTCGGTGTAGGCCTCATCCAGGACCACTGCAACGGTTTGTGGCATGCGCCTGAGCATGGCTTCGATTTGAGAGGCCGACACAAAAGTACCGGTTGGGTTGTTCGGATTCGCGATAAATATAATTCTTGTATCTTGATCGATGGCTTGAACCATTGCTTCAAGGTCATGACCTAAGTTCTTCGCCGGTACAACCACATGCTTGGCCCCGATGGCCTGGGTTGCTAGTGCATAAACCGCAAACGAGTGCTGGGCATAGATTGAGCCTAGCCCCGGTTGCAAGAATGCGCGCGCTGCCATCTCGAGTATGTCGTTTGAGCCATTGCCGAGTGTGATCCAGTCAGCCGGTACTTGGTGCTTGTTTGCCAAAGCGGCTTTGAGTTCGAAGCCGTTTGAGTCAGGGTAACGGCCCAAGTCGGCCGCTGCCACCTGCATGGCTGCAAGCGCCGATGCCGGCATACCGAGTGGATTTTCATTGGAGGCGAGTTTGACGATAGCTTGAGGGTTTAAGCCATACTCGCGAGCCAGTTCTTCAATCGGCTTACCAGCACGATAAGGTGAAATTGCACGGACATAGTCAGGGGATTGTTCAAGAATCAAGTGCGATGTCATGACCTTATACCTTTTGGCGCGAATCGGTCTCGTCACTTGCGCGAGGATACGAGCCAATGATTTTGATGAAGGCTGCGCGTTGTCTCAACTCATCGAGGGCAGCGGCGACCGCTGCATCGTTCTGATGACCTAAGACGTCGATATAGAAATAATACTCCCAGGTGCCCTGTCGCGCGGGTCGGGACTCAAAACGTTTCATCGATA
Source organism: Betaproteobacteria bacterium (assembly GCA_016868095.1). Taxonomy (GTDB): domain Bacteria; phylum Pseudomonadota; class Gammaproteobacteria; order Burkholderiales; family Burkholderiaceae_E; genus UBA3064. The sequence continues at coordinate 579 of VGHV01000132.1, read as the reverse complement.
CGCCATGTCGAGCAAGCGGCTCAATCAAGCTGTGAACAGCGCCTGCTTTATCGGGCACCGAAAGTATGAGCGAGGTTTGATCCATGCCTGACGCGGCGCAGGCATACCGACCAATGACGGCAAATCGGGTTCGATTATGAGGATCATCTTGAATCGATCCTCTTGTGATATTTAAAGCATAACGTTCTGCGGCGAGCTCTGATGCAATGCCTGCTGTGTCTTGCGATAGCGAAGCGAGTCGCGCACCCTCTGCATTGGAAGATACGGGCACTCGTTGGGCGTGAGGCAAGTGCTTATCGAGCCATCCTGCGCATTGCGCAAGCGCTTGCGGGTGGGCGCAGACTTTTGCGATGGTCTCGAGCTGAGTCGATTGACTGAGCAGGTTGTGCTTAACCGGCAGGGAAACTTCAGCGCTAATGACGAGCGCCGACTGAAGCATTAGATCAAGCGAACGATTGACCGCGCCTTCGGAGGAGTTTTCAACCGGAACAATGCCGAAGTCCGCTTGTTGAGATTCGGTTGTGCGAAAAACTTCGTCGATGCTCGAGCACGAAACCGGCTCGACCCCGTGGCCAAATT
>VGHV01000131.1 GCA_016868095.1 Betaproteobacteria bacterium | reverse complement strand
CAGCGTCCAAGCGACGAGCACCAACGCCCGCCGTAAACTTAGCTATAAAGAGCAACGTGAACTCGACACAATGCCCGAAAGAATCGAAGCTTTAGAAGTAGAGCAGACAAAGATACAGGCGGCTATGTCTTCGAGTAATTATTACCGCCTCGGACCCGAACAAATGCGCCAAGACAAGGCAAGAGTTGATCAGATCGACGATGAATTACTCGCCTTATTAGAGCGATGGGAAGCCCTTCAAGCAATTGAATCGCGGTGAGTCCGAAGCGATTGGCTAGCGGCAAGGCTTAGACGAGTGATGCGCGTCAAGACCTTTTCGTCAGCGCAGCAACGACTCAATAAGCGACTGCACCTGCCAGGCATCTTCAAAACTCGCCCAGGTGTGAGGTTTACCCTGTGCAAAATCGGCAATATGTGCAGCTTGCTTTCGATAGGCCGCATCGCGTGGATCATTTGAAGATTCCGCCATGTTTTTAAAACCAGCACCGTCATCAATATCCAGGCGATACCAGTCGCTGATGCGAGCGGCTCCGTGATCACAAAAGACCATCAGTTCGGTTGCGTCGCGCCAACCACCCACCATGGCAGCGACCTGCACAGCGATTGCCTTTTCACTTTGTAGCGATGCGATCAATGCGATCTCGGTTTCATTTGCATGCTCCCGTACTTGAGTCGCCGTCGGATAGCTAATCGCGTGAGATGAGCGTTGTAGTGGGCCGAGCAATCGTTGTGCCAGATAAACATGGTGCGATAAGACTTCACGAACAAAGCCACCCTCTTCGCGCTGGGCAAGCCATGTGGCATGGGCTTGGAATGGCCTAGGCCAGGCCTTAAAGTGAAGGCGAATTGACATACCGCGCACCGCCCCAAGCGAAGTCCCAGGGCCTACTAAGCTTAGTAGGCTTTGTGCACACCATGCAGAAGCGTAGGCGAAGTTAACAGCTGTCGGCAGACCTGAGCGATGCGCCGCATCGAGCATTGCCCTGGCATCGACTTCTGAAACAGAAAGCGGCTTCTCGCACCAACAAAGCTTTCCTGCCTCAAGCACAAGCTCAGCATAGCGGCGGTGAAATTTCGGAGGGGTTGCGATATAAATCAGATCGCTATGATCAACAACATCATCCGCACTGTCAGCAAAACGCGCGCCAGCGCTTTGCGCCTTCATCACCTGCTCATGGGTCGCTGACTCGATGGCCGGGTCCCAAATAGCGCTCACTCGCAGAGCAGGCTCTTGTAAAAGATAGCTCAAGGTACGCGTACCAACCGCACCCAGGCCAATGACGCCAACGGCCGTTTGTTTCATAAGTCTTGGCTAGCCGCCCTCGAGAAAACTCTTAAGCTTATCGGAGCGGCTTGGGTGCCTAAGTTTTCTCAAAGCCTTAGCCTCAATCTGCCGAATGCGCTCACGGGTGACATCGAATTGTTTACCAACTTCCTCAAGCGTATGGTCAGTGCTCATTTCCACACCGAATCGCATACGTAAGACCTTGGCTTCGCGGGGCGTTAGCGAATCAAGCACTTCTTTGACCACATCTCGCATCGACTCGTGTAAGGCCGCATCGGACGGTGCTAGCGTGGTCGTATCCTCGATGAAATCTCCCAAATGCGAGTCATCATCATCGCCGATTGGTGTTTCCATTGAAATGGGCTCTTTGGCAATCTTGAGAATTTTGCGAATTTTGTCTTCGGGCATATCCATGCGCTCGGCCAAAGTCGCTGGATCAGGTTCCTGCCCCGTTTCCTGAAGAATCTGCCGGGAAATCCGATTCATTTTATTGATCGTTTCGATCATATGAACCGGTATGCGAATCGTACGCGCTTGATCGGCAATCGAGCGGGTGATCGCTTGCCGAATCCACCAGGTTGCATAAGTTGAGAATTTATAACCACGGCGATACTCGAATTTATCGACCGCCTTCATCAATCCGATATTGCCTTCCTGGATCAGGTCAAGAAATTGAAGACCTCGGTTGGTATATTTCTTAGCAATTGAGATCACAAGACGCAGATTCGCCTCGGTCATTTCCTTTTTGGCGCGCCTTGCTTTTTGCTCACCAGCAACCATGCGCTTGTGGATCGCTTTCAAGTCACCGAGTGGCAAAAGTACCAGTGCCTGTAGATCGATCAATTTTTGTTGGATATCCTGTACTGCGGGAACGTTTCGACGCAGCACACCATTCCAGGCTTGCTCTTGTTGTAATTGTTGTTCGGCCCAAAGCAGGTTCGTTTCGTTGCCCGGGAAATTAGCCACAAAGTGGCTATGAGACATGCCAACCCGATGCACGCAAAGATTGCCTAACTGTCGCTCAAAGGCCCGAACCCGCTCGACCTGCCCGCGAAGGGTGTCGGCCAGACGCTCAACCATCTTGGCGGTAAAACGAATTTCAAGTAATACATCTTGTATCGATTGCTGTGCAACCTTATAGCTTTCAGATTGATAGGCTTGCTGGTCAAATGCTGCCTTCATTTGATCAAAGCCCACGCGGATCCTATCGAATCGCTCAAGGGCCAAACCCTTAAGCTCTTCAAGCTTGGCACTTAGCGCCGCGCCCTCTTCTTCCTCATCGGCAAAATCGGCTGCCTGTGAGGGGGGCGCAGGATCTGGCTCGGCAGCATTTGGATCAACGATCCCGTCGACTACCTCGTCGACACGCTTTTTACCCTCACGAACCGCATCAGCGTCGTTGAGAATTTCCTGCACGGTCATGGGGCAAGCTGAGATGGCCATCACCATGTCCTTGAGCCCCTCTTCGATCCGCTTAGCGATTTCGATCTCGCCTTCACGCGTTAGAAGCTCGACCGAACCCATCTCGCGCATATACATGCGCACCGGATCGGTGGTGCGACCAAAATCGCTATCAACCGTAGATAAGGCCGCTTCAGCCTCTTCTTCGGCATCGTCGTCGTTTGCAACCACCGGGGCATCCGAGGAAATGATCAGCGTCTCGGCATCGGGCGCCTGATCAAAGACCTGTATCCCCATATCGTTGAAAGTGGTAATGATCGACTCGATCGCTTCGGCATCGACAAGGTCTTCGCCAAGATGATCGTTGATCTCACCATAGGTCAAGTAGCGACGCTCTTTACCAAGCCTGATGAGCTGCTTGAGCTTGTTTCGCTTGGCCTCGAGCTCTTCCTCGGAGAGTGCGCGTCTTGCGAAAGCCTCCTTGATAAGCGCTTTCTCTTTAGCACTTGCCCTGCGACCCTTGGGTTTGGGTGCGGCCTCGATCGCTTCGACTTCTTCAATCTCTGGCGGCACCTCTTCGTCGCCAAAGTCCTCATCACCCGCAATCAAATCCTCGGAATCGCTGTCTGCGCTATCGCCTTCCGCCGATTTCTTAGGTCTTCCACGCTTGGTCTTGGCAGTATCCTTGGATCGTGGCTTTTTGTCAGCGTCGTGTTCTGCCAAGTCCATGTCAAGGTCGTCGTCACCAAGATCATCTGCGTCGATCGCCTTCGCCTTGGCTTTGCCCTTTGCTTTGGTTGCAGTAGGGGCTTTGGTCGCAGTAGACGCTTTTTTTGCAGGAGTTTGATCGCCCTTGCTGGCCGCTTTGTCGGGCTTTGCAGAGGGCTTTTCAGCCTTTTCGGCTGGCTTTTCAGGCTTCGCGGTTGCCTTTTCAGCCTTCGCGACTGGCTTTTCAGCCGTTATTGCTGCGTTTTCAAATTTTGTCGCTGTTTTTTCAGGCTTCGCTGCCTTCTTTTCAACTGCAACAGGGGCTTGTGTAAGCACAACAGCCTCGCTCAACTCGGCAGACTTTTTTTGCTCAGCCTTAGGCTTAGCGATTTTTGTTGCTGCTTTGGACGCTGGCTTTGCCTTGGGCTCTTGAGCATGCTCAACTTCGGCCACAGCTTGCGTGGCTGTTGCCTGCTCGGCCTTTACTTGCTTTGTTGGTGTTTGCTCAGCCCTTGCTTGCTTTGTTGGTGTTTGCTTAGCCGTTGCTTGCTTAGCCGATGCCTTCTTAGCTGCCTGATTAGCGGGCGCTTGCTCTTCGGCCTGGCCCTGCGGGGTCGTTGGAGCCTCAGCGATCGCGGCCTTTTTCTTTACCTGCTTTGGGGTTTGTTGACCAGCATCTTGCAGCGGCGCTTTATTTTTCACCGGGCCTTTTTTTGGCATCTCATCAGCGCTTGCGATGTCGTCGGCTTGTGTAGACGCCGCAGCCGCCTTTTTGCTGGTGGCAGGGCTCGCTTTTTTAGCGGCCGAGGAAGACTTAGAGGCTGTGGATTTTGGTTGAGCAGGCATGAACGATTCCCAAAAACGTCACGACAAGGCCGCACGCAAACCCTTAGGTTCACGCAGAGTAACCTTCGATTATATCCCTAGTGTCAAGTGAGGGTGGTTTCACCTGAGCGAATCGCGCGCCTTTGGGCCACTAAAGCCTCGTAGCGCTCGCGATCCTTTGCGTTTGTAAGGCCCTCTTGAACAAGCTGATCGATGGCGACCCGGATGCTTTGGTCAGCCAATTGGAGCAGCGCTCCTTGAAATTCGCTTCTTGCGGCCTGCTCATCGATTAAGAGCACCCATGCCAAAGCCCGATTGAGACGTTTTCGCCAGGGCGCCCATTGATCAGGGTTGGCCGCACAAACTTGGTCTAAATGTAGACTCAGGGCCGCCAGATCTGAGTCCTGATCGGAGATCGCAAAGCCATCAAGTTTCATCGCTTCGACCAGGATTTCCGGCCAAAAGGCTTGCAGGGACGAAGGCTCCCGCAAATTCAGTCTTGGGAAACGAAGCAGCAGGACAAGCGCCTTTTCGATGAGGCTTATCGCCTGGTGTCGCGGAGCAAGCACCTGCGCCTGGCTTGATGCATAAGCTGACGAGCGAGGTGATGCCTCAGGCGAAAGCGCATCGCCGACAACACCCTCACTCGAGCTATACGACGAAGACTTGCTTTGGAAGCCGGTTCGTTTGCCTGATTCAGCCAGTCGCTGGCCAAGGGATTGTTGTTGTAGCGCCTGCCGCTTGGCCAGTTGTGCTGCGTGCTGCTGCACAAGCTGATTGAGTTCGTTCACGCTAATGTGCACCCGGTCAGCAAGCTCTCGACTCAATTGCATGCGCAAGGCTGCAAGCGGTAATTGGGTGAGCAAGGGGATGGCGGCAGCAAGCAGTGCTGAGCGGTCCTCGACGCTGTTTTCACCATGGGTTTGGACGAGTTCGCGCATCAAGCAGGCGGATAGTGGTTCGCTTTGATCAAGCGCCTTGGCCATGCCAGCGGCACCCTCAAGGCGTACAAAACTGTCTGGATCGTGTTCGGGCGGTAAAAACAAAAACTCAAAACGCTTGCCATCGATGGCAAGTGGCAATGCCGTGTTAAGCGCCTTCCAAGCGGCTCGGCGGCCCGCAGCGTCACCATCAAAGCAAAAGACAACCCGGTCAACAAGCTTGATAAGTTTGGACAAGTGCTCAAGGCTGGTTGCCGTGCCAAGGGTTGCAACCGCATAGTCCACACCATGTTGTGCGAGCATCACGACGTCCATGTAGCCTTCGACGACAAGCACCTGGTTTTCACGGCGTAAAGCTTCGCGCGACTCGTACAGTCCGTAGAGTTCGCGCCCCTTCGAAAAGAGGGGTGTTTCGGGCGAATTCAAGTACTTAGGCTCGCCCTGGTCGATGACTCGGCCGCCAAATCCTATGACTTGACCCCTTGGGTTTCGAATAGGAAACATAATTCGGTCGCGAAAGCGATCCCAGCGCTCGCGCGTCTGGCCATGCCTTGATTCACCATCGGCAGCGTCTTGGGGGTTCTCCCGCTCAATCAGCAAGCCGCTCTGTACTAGAAAAGGCGATCGATACTCGGCAAAGCATGCCTCAAGTGCGTGCCATCCGCCCGGCGCGTAGCCAAGCGAAAATCGCGCAGCGGTGCGACCTTCAAGGCCACGCTCGCGTAAATAGTGAATCGCGCGCTCGGAGTCTTTGAGTCTTGCCCGATAAAAGTCCGCAGCCTTGGCCATGGCATCAAGCATCGATTTTCGTTCATCAAGTGCTTGAACGGGCTTAGCCTCGCGCTCTTTAGGTACCGTCAAACCCTGCTGCTGGGCAAGGGTTTCAATGGCTTCCACATAGCCCAGCCCCAAGTGCTCCATGAGAAAGCCAATCGCTGAGCCATGAGCACCACAGCCAAAACAGTGATAGAACTGCTTGCTTGGACTTACGGTAAACGAAGGTGTTTTCTCGCCGTGAAAAGGGCAAAGCCCGCTGTAGTTTGCACCTGCCTTTTTCAAGCGCACATGGGCGCCTACCACCTCGACCACATCGGTGCGATCAAGCAATTCCTGGATAAAGGATTGGGGTATCACGGCTTAGCAAGCATACCAAGCAAAGCCTTGCGCTTGCCTGCTGTGGCTCAAGCTTGCTTCAGCGGCTTAAGCGGGCCTTGACTTGTTGCGAGACCGCCGACAGATCAGCACGGCCGGCAAGTGCTGCCTTCACCTGAGCCATGACTTTTCCCATAGCAGCCGGCCCTATGGGACCGGCATCGCGCACCGCCTGCTCAATCACCGCTTCGATCTCGCTCGGATCGGCCGCCTTGGGCATATAGCCTTGCAAAATGATCATTTCAGCTTGCTCTTTGTCGGCTAAATCCTTGCGCCCTGCTGATAAGTAAGCTTCGATCGAATCTTTACGCTGCTTCACGAGCTTATCGGTTATTGCCACCACCGCTGCATCGTCGAGCTCCACACGTTCGTCGACCTCTTTTTGCTTCATGGCAGCAAGCAGCATGCGAATCGTGAGCAAACGATCCTGATCGCGCGCCTTCATCGCCGTCTTCATGTCGTCTTGGATACGCTGTTTAAGACTCATCGCTAAAACCTCGGTCGAACTGAGAGGAGAAAGAACACCATCTGGCTAAATCACCATTTGGCCGAAGAAGAAAAAGCCGGAAGGCTTTGGAGCATTCCGGCTTTTTTGGCTGTTAAAACCTGTGAAGCTTGTCGAGCGCTTGAAG
>VGHV01000130.1 GCA_016868095.1 Betaproteobacteria bacterium | reverse complement strand
AGTTGAAGTTCTTTGGTGCGTAGTACTCGGTCAGGTGCTCTTTAATGAGCGGTGTTAGGGGAAAGCGTGCGTCAATCCAGCCCATCATCCCGGTGGTCTCGACTTGCTTGTCCTTTGCCATGTGGTGCTCCTCAATGTCCTACGTTTACCGCTACATACCGAAATAGGTCAAACATGTTGCAGGCTTCTCAGCCTTGCCCACACTCTGTTGCGCCACTCAAGCGAAAGACGGCAACAGAGCTGTGAGTGAGAGCCAGCGCTAAGCTGCGTCAGACTCACCAATCAAGAGACGTGTGTCTGTTAGGTATTTATAAGGGGGCACCTCCAAATTATCGGGTGCCGGCATATTCTTGTAGACGCGACCCGAATAATCAAAGGTCGAACCATGGCAAGGACATAACCACCCGCCTGGCCAGTCATCGGGCAGGGAAGGCTGGGGGCCAGCTGCAAACTTATCACTGGGTGAACAACCCAGATGACTACAAATACCAACAACCACTAAATACTCAGGCTTTAGGGAGCGGTGATCGTTTTGTGCCCAGCTAGGCGTGGGATAGTCCTTGCGCTTTGAATCCGGGTCTGCAAGCTTAGGCGTGGTGCTCTTTAAGGTCTCAAGCATCTCTGGCGTGCGCCGCAACACCCATACCGGCTTACCGCGCCACTCAACGCGCCGCAGCTCGCCAGGCTTTAAGTCGCCAATATCGACTTCAACCGGTGCCCCGGCCGCCTTAGCTCGCTCGGAAGGCTGGAAGGTAAGTACAAAAGGCAATGCCACCGCTGCGCCGCCTACCGCGCCAGCGGCAGCGGTTAGGGCCAGGGCGGTACGTCGGGATCCGTCACTCGGATTGCTGTTTTCGCTCATAGCTATGATCAACCGTTCTGAACCAGTGCGCGCATTCTACTGCATCAACGCCAAAGCTTCCATGCACTAGGCAGGATTTGGGTCCTCAATGAAGCGACACTGCAACGGAAACTGGCTTTGCAAATGTTCAGCGAGCGCCTGCACACCATAACGCTCGGTCGCATAATGGCCGGCTGCGAAATAACTCAGGCCTATTTCGCGCGCCAGATAAGTGCTCCGTTCTGAGATTTCGCCGCTTATAAATGCATCGGCACCAAGATCAGCAGCCGCCTGAATCATGTCCTGAGCCGCACCCGTACACCAGGCAAGTTTGCGGATCGGCCGCTCAACGGCCCCCACTACCAGCACAGGACGCGCAAGACGGTCTTGTAGGTGTTGTTGTAAAGCGTCAGCACTGATGGCATCAACCAAATCGGCCCTAGCGATTAATTGCTGCTCACCTTGGAGCAGGGGTGTGGGCCAGTCCATCACTCGACCCAGACAGACGTTATTGCCCACTTCCGGATGCACATCAAGCGGCAAATGAAAGGCGAAAAGATTGATATCAGCCATGAGTAGGGCCCGCATCCGTCGATGCTTGTAGCCAACAACACGGCTATCCTCACCGCGCCAAAACCAGCCATGGTGCACAATGAGCGCGTCAGCACCCCAGTTCGCCGCCTGCTGGATCACCTCATGCGTGGCAGTAACCGCAACAGCGATGCGTTGAATGTGTGCTTTACCTTCCACCTGCAGGCCATTTGGGGAATAATCCTTAAAGCGGCCGATCTCAAGCCAATCACTCAAATAGTCGGCTAACCGATCTCTCTCGATCCCTTGCATATGCATCGACTCTGGTTATTGTTTGCGCAAACCGTCACTGTGCTGGTGGCGGGATTTTTTGTGCTTTCTACCTTGCGCCCCGAATGGTTCGGCAAGGCTAGCGAAACACGTCCTGCATTGGCCGAGTTATCGACCACCAAAGAGGCGGCGACTGCGACAAATACCCCAGCGAACAACACAGGCATTGTGTCATACCGACTTGCTGCCGAACAGGCGATGCCCTCGGTAGTCAGCATTCAAGCGACAAGTCGGGTTAGGCTGCCATCGAATCATCCGCTACTCAATGATCCGATGTTTCGCCGCTTTTTCGGCCCTGAGGGGCGGGCCGAACCTGGGGGCGGCCTTGGCAGCGGCGTGGTGCTTGCTGCCGATGGCTTAATCGTGACCAATCATCATGTCATCGACGCTGCCGAAGATATTGAAGTGATTGCCCCCGATGGGCGGCGCGCCAAGGCAAAGATCGTTGGTGGCGACCCTGAAACCGATTTAGCGGTCTTGCGGGTTTCTTTGAGCGAGCTCAAGCCGATCGCAGTCGGTAATGCCGAAGAGGCACGTGTCGGCGATCCAGTCTTGGCCATCGGCAATCCCTTCGGCGTAGGTCAGACCGTAACCATGGGGATCATCAGTGCCCTCGGACGCAACCAACTCGGCATCAATACCTTCGAAAACTTCATCCAAACCGATGCAGCCATCAACCCTGGCAATAGCGGCGGCCCCTTGGTCGATGCTGAAGGGCGTTTGCTCGGTATCAACACGGCGATTTACTCACGAACCGGCGGTTCGCTTGGTATTGGCTTTGCAATTCCCGTGAGCACCGTCCGTAATGTTGTCGATCAAATTGTTGCTACTGGGGCGGTCACCCGAGGCTATATCGGGGTGGAGCCTCAAGACATCACACCCGAAATGGCTGAGGCTTTTAAGTTGCCGCGGCGCGAAGGTGCGATTATTGCCGGCTTGCTACGCAATGGACCAGCCGAAAAAGCTGGTGTGAAGGTAGGGGATATCTTGCTCGAAGTCGATGGTCAAACCGTACGCAATACGGCGGGCATGCTTAATCTGATTTCACAACTTAAGCCTGGCGCTCAAGCCGAGTTGAAATTTTTGCGCGAAGGCAAAGAAATCAGCCTTAAGGTCCAAGTTGGCAAACGCCCCCGACCTGGTCGGGGTGAACGGTAGTCAGCCCGCATCAGTCGTCTTGGTCACATCAGTAGGCTTAGTTGCATCGGTTGCCTTAGCCGCTTCATCCTCTTGAGGAGCACGGCTGCGTGCGGTGATAAATCCCGACAAAAAGATACCGAGCTCGTAGAGCAAGAGTAGGGGCACCGCGAGCATGAACTGGGATAACACGTCGGGCGGCGTAAGAACTGCCGCAATGACGAATGCACCCACAATCACATAGCGGCGCGCCTCACGCAGCTGCTGGGTCGTGATGATCCCAAGTTTCACCAAAAGCATTTGTACAACCGGCACTTCAAAGGTCAAACCGAAGCCAAAAAAGATCGCAAGGGTGAAGTCCCAATATTTCTGCAAGTCCTGTAAGGTCTCTGCCCCTGTCTGCTGGGTAAATGAGAAAAAGAACTTATAAGCTGCAGGCAACACAAACACATAGGCAAAACCGATACCCACAACCAAAAAGAAAACGCTTGAAACAATCAGCGGCATCACAAATCGCTTTTCATGCTCATATAAGCCAGGTGCGACAAAGGCCCAGGCCTGGTATAAAACAACCGGCAGTGAAATAAGCAAGGCGGTCAAGAATGCGATTTTGGTCAGGGTAAAAAATGCACCGGCCTGATCGATAAAGATTGCCTTAGACCCAGGCGGCAGGGCTTCAGTCAGGGGCCGCGCCAAAAACTCCATGATTTGCGGGGCAAAGTAAAAACTAAGACCGAAGAAAACAACAACCACCAATAGCGCACGGACCACGCGGTCGCGCAACTCGGTGAGGTGGGACATGAAGCTTTCTTCTTGCATGCTTAACGATAAAAGTTACGTCGAGGTCTCTTTCGACCCAGGAGTTTCTCACGTTCGATACGACGGTCCTTGATCCGATCGCGCGTTCGGCGCACTGCGTAAACCGAATCCCAGTCAGTCGGGGCCTCGTTGAGGCCGACTTCGGCACCGATTGACTGAAGCTCGGCCTGAGCGCCCGAAACTGCTTCATTAACACTCGACTCGATGGCTTGGGCAGCGTCTTGCACCTGAGTCTTAAGGCGACGCAGCTCCTCGAGCTCCATTTGCCGATTGATATCGCTTTTAACTTCGCTTACGTACCGTTGAAGTTTGCCTGTCCATTGCCCGACTTGGCGCGCGACTCTGGGTAGACGCTCAGGACCGAGGACCACGAGCGCGATCACTGCAATCATGAGCATTTCGCTAAATCCGATGTCGAACATGGGGGGCGAAAGGCTTCAGTGGTCGGATGTCAGCAGCGCCGCGCTAAACCCAAATTGGCAAGGCATGGCGCGTTGCCGGGTGCGTGGCGCTTGAACTCAGTGTCGCTCTTTTACATCCACATCGATGGTTTTTGCAGCGTTTTGCTGCGCGGGCTGGGCAGCTTGCTGGGGCGTCTGACCGACGGCAGGGGGTGAGCCGTGGTTAGCAGTTTCTGCTTCAGATGCATGCGCGCCGTCTTTCACACCATCTTTGAATCCCTTGACTGCACCACCGAGGTCAGAGCCAAGATTACGAAGCTTTTTTGTACCGAAAACCAAAAGGATGATCACTAAGACGATCAGCCAGTGCCAAATGCTAAACGAGCCCATACTTACTCCTTGAGGGGCGCGGGGCCACGGGAGCCTAAAGGCTCGGGACCGCCCATGATGTGGATGTGAAGATGATACACCTCCTGTCTTCCCACACGCCCATTGTTGATTACCACCCGAAAACCATCGACCGAACCTTGCTCGCGTGCCAGTTGCCCAGCCATACCCATCATTTTTCCGAGCAATGCTTGTTCTTTGATGTCGGCATCGTAGAGGTTGACGAGATGCTTTTTGGGAATGATTAAAAAATGTATCGGTGCAGCGGGATGAATGTCGTGGAAGGCGAGCATGTCCTCGTCTTCATACACTTTCTTGCTGGGGATTTCGCCAGCAGCAATCCGACAAAAAATACAACTATCGCTTTGGCTCATATTTGCGCTCCATCCAAATCGCGAGCACCGGCTTTGCGTGCCGCCTTCTCATCAAGACCTGAGATGCCTTCTCGCCGCTCCAGTTCGTCAATCACCGCCTGGGGACCCAGACCGTAGTGCTCAAGCATGACAAGACAATGAAACCAGAGATCGGCACATTCAGCGAGTATCCGCTTGGGATCGCCGTCTTTTGCCGCCATCACACATTCGGTCGCCTCCTCGCCGATCTTCTTCAAAATGGCGTCCTCGCCTTTGTTCAGCAGGCGAGCAACATAGGACTGGCTCGGATCTGCACCGCGCCTTTGGGCGATCACGGCGGCAAGGCGCGTGAGAGCTTCGTTGGAATCACTCATCGATCGGCCTTGTTCATCGATAAACCTTCTCTGGGTCTACAAGGACATCTTCAGCAATTTGCCAGCCGTGCTTGTCCCATTGATAAAAGAAACACGACAAGCGACCGGTGTGACAGGCAACACCTATTTGCTCAACTTGGAGCAGCAAGGCATCACCGTCGCAATCGAGTTGAACGCGGTGCAGTTTCTGGCGGTGACCCGACTCCTCGCCTTTACGCCACAATCGACCACGACTGCGCGACCAGTAACAGGCATATCCCGTATCTAAGCTTTCACGAAGCGAAGCCTCGTTCATCCAGGCAAGCATGAGCACTCGACCGCTTTGATAATCCTGGGCTATCGCAGCGAGCAAGCCTTGTTCGTTGAAGCGCAACTGGCTTAGCCAGCCCACCTCGTGTGGATCGAGACTATGGCCGGGTTGTTCGCTGCTCATCAAAGCTCGTCCTATGGGTCTTTTAAAGATCTAGTGCGGGCAGTCGTGGCGCTTTGCCCACATCAACCAACGAGGCGCACAGGAATGCCGCAAGCGGCCATATGAGACTTGGCTTGCGCAATGCTGGCCTCGGCAAAGTGGAAAATCGAGGCGGCTAGTACCGCATCAGCATGGCCATGGATAACGCCCTCTGCGAGATGCTCAACGCATCCAACGCCCCCCGAAGCAATAACAGGGATCGAAACCGCATCGGAGACAGCGCGTGTTAGTGCGAGATCAAAGCCCTCGCGGGTACCGTCCCGATCCATTGAAGTAAGCAAAATTTCGCCAGCTCCACGGTCTGCCACCTCTTTTGCCCAGGCCAATACATCCCGCCCCACTGGCTTTCGCCCGCCGTGTGAATAAACCTCCCAGGACCCTTCATGCGTACGGGCATCGATGGCCACGACGATCGCCTGTGCACCAAAATAGCTGCTCGCCTCGTTGATCAAATCCGGGTTGGCAAGCGCCGCAGAATTGATGGACACCTTGTCTGCACCTGCGTTGAGCAGTCTGCGCACATCAGCAAGGCTGCGCACGCCACCACCCACGGTTAAGGGAATAAAGACCTGATCGGCAACCGCTTCGATCACATGCAAAATCATGTCCCGCTCATCGCTCGAGGCGGTGATGTCGAGAAAAGTGATCTCATCTGCACCTTGTTCGTCGTAGCGGCGCGCGATTTCGACAGGGTCCCCGGCATCGCGCAATTGCACGAAATTGACCCCCTTGACCACTCGACCTGAGGTCACATCGAGGCAGGGAATAACCCGGCGGGTCAGCACAGCGCCCAAGCCCCAACAAGCGCGCAATCGTAAACCCCAACAAACGCACCATTATTCATAGCGAATTTATCATGCACCGCGGGCTGCAATGCGCTCAATCGCTTGCTTGAGATCAACAGCCGACTCGTAGATCGCACGCCCAAGGATGACGCCTGCCACGCGATCGGCTGCTGCGTCGAAAAGCGCTTCGATATCTTCAAGACTGCCTATGCCGCCAGAGGCGAAAACCTCCATATCAACCGCCGATGCCAATCGCAAGGTCGCCTCAATGTTGACACCACCCAGCATGCCATCGCGGCCAATATCGGTGTAGATGATGCCTTCGACACCGTAGTCTTCGAATTTGTGGGCTAGATCAAGCACATCATGGCCGGTAAGCTTGCTCCAGCCATCGGTGGCGATCTTGCCGTCTTTGGCATCAAGACCGACCATGACTTGGCCAGGGAAAGCTCCACAGGCATCGCGCAAAAAACCCGGATTTTTTACTGCAGCGGTGCCGATGATGACGAAGCTGATGCCGCCGTCAACATAACGCTCAATTGTGTCGAGATCGCGAATGCCCCCACCGAGTTGAATGGGGATTTGATCGTCGACCGCTCGCACAATGCTTCGAATCGCAGCTTC
>VGHV01000129.1 GCA_016868095.1 Betaproteobacteria bacterium | reverse complement strand
GCACCGTGCGATGGTCATGCGACCAGTCCTTCACCATGGCTCGCCCATTTGCAAGCAGGCTATTGTCCGAGTGCATAACGCCTTTGGGCGTTCCCGTTGTCCCTGAGGTAAAGGCAAGGTAAACCACCTTATCAGGATCTAAATCGGCTGGCCTCGAACTGTTATAAACGCTAATAGCATTGCAAAAGCGCTCATCAATTGGCTCATGAGGATGTACAGCGTCGACCCAAAGAATCTTTCTCAGGCAGGTTCTTTCGAGCGCGTTGGCTTCAATGATCGATCGAGTTAAATCGTGCATCGAGGCATCGGCACCATAATCCTTTTGGGCGATTAACACGCGTGCCGCACTGCGTTCAAGTAAAGTGATGATTTCAGAAACGGTATAGTTTTGATGAAACGATGGACAGCAAACATAGCCCATGCGCGAGCAAGCGAGTAAACTCACCACCGACTCGGCGCGCGAGGGCAGCCAAACTGCGACGCGATCTCCTCGACGCAAATCGAGCCCAGCCAGTTGATCGGCTAAGCGATCAACCCAGGCCATCAGCGCCTGCCATGTCAGGCGATGGCTTGCATCACGTAGCGCGGCATCGTTTGGTCTTGCATGGGCATGCATGCTCAGCAATCGATATAGGCTTTCGTCCCGCCAATGCCCTTGTTCGTAAAAACGGCGGCTTTGGCTTGGATGGTGGAGCGTGAGCAGCAAGCCAAATCTCCTTAGTGCCCGAACTTATTCGAATCGGGTTGGCGCTTTTCCCGGAAGGATGCGCTTAACTCTTTTGATTCTTCGGTATTGAGATAAGGCCTAAGTAACAAGTCATGCGCCATGCGCGCCAGTCCCGAGACGCCTCCGTGACGCGCCGTAAATGCGCCTTTGATGGAGGCAAGTGCAAATGCGCCTCGATCGGCAATTTCAAGCGCCATGTTCCTCGTCTCAGCCTGAAGTTGATCGTCGGCTACCACCCGGTTAATCAAGCCCCATTCGAGGGCCTGCTTCGCACTTAGCCGGGGATTGAGGTACCACATTTCCTTGGCCCGCTTTTTGCCCACAAGATCTTCAAGGTACCAGGTGCCAAAGCCTGCATCAAAGCTGCCCATCATGGGTCCAACCTGACGAAACACAGCGCTTTCGCAAGCGATGCTTAAATCACAGACGACCTGCAAAACATTGCCACCGCCAACCGCATAGCCGTTCACACTTGCGATGACTGGTTTTTGGAGTCGATCAATCGACTCGTACATCTCGAGGGTTGGAAGTACACCGGCATAAAGATTGGTATCTTCCATACCTTCTTTTCGGCCACCGATACAAAAAAATTTATCGCCGGCGCCCGTGAGGACAACGACCCGCGTGCGGGTTTCGCGGCGAATTGCATTGATGCAATCACGCATTTCATGACACATCTGTGCTGTAAACATGTTGCCATCATGAGGGCGATTAAGAGTAATCCATCCAATTGGACCGTCCTCGCGGTACAAGATTGTTTCAAAAGTCATTATTTCGAGTCCTATCGCTTATCGTATCGCTGAGTACAATGCTTGCGCACAGCGATGTGAGGACCAAGGGCCAGAGGATCTAGACGAGCGCGACATCTGGCAGCTTCGGCACC
Source organism: Betaproteobacteria bacterium (assembly GCA_016868095.1). GTDB lineage: Bacteria > Pseudomonadota > Gammaproteobacteria > Burkholderiales > Burkholderiaceae_E > UBA3064. The sequence goes on along the minus strand of VGHV01000129.1, from coordinate 5,513 downwards.
TAAGTTATTGAAAAAATAGCGTCCCATCATTCAGATCGGCTTGTGGGAGAAGGTCTTTATCGAGCGCGTAGTCTTGGGTGTGTAACCAGGGAAGATGGGTACCCTGCTTGGGGAGCTTGTGCAGGCTGCGCTTGATATAGCCGGGGTTGAAGTTGTCCTCACTTACCCAGGCTTGAAGCCTCATGTCCTTTTCATGCTCGCGCAATCTTGGAACAACCATCGACAGGCCATGCTGATCCATATGCTTGATCAGACGACAAACATAGTCACCAAGCAAGTCAGCACGTAGCGTCCAACTCGAACGGAAGTAACCAAAAACCCAAATGAGGTTGGGTAGGCCGGTAAACATCGCTCCTAAGTGTGTAACACAATCGGCAAAGTCAAGCACTTGGCCATCGACCTCAAAATCAATATCGCCCAAGACATTCAGATCAAAGCCCGTTGCGCTCACAATCAGGTCTGCTTGTAGCACTTCGCCGCTCTTTAACAAGATACCATCCGGTGTAAACGATTCGATCGCTTCGGTCGTGACCGATGCCTTTTTCTCGCGCATCGCCGCGAAAAGATCGCCGTCGGGAATAAAGGCAATGCGTTGCTGCCAGGGTCGATAAGCCGGCGAAAAATGCTTCTCGACATCGAAGTCTTCGCCTAACTGCGCTCTTACACCAGCCAGTAGTTCTTGTCGAACCTGGTCGGGTTCATTGATGCATCGTTCTGAAAAAACAGCCTGATCTTTGAGGATTTTTCGACGCGCGATTTCATGGATCCACTCAGCGGGGATATCGAGTTCACGCAACATCTGAACGAGTTCGTGGATATTACGTCCGGTGATAAAAAAAGTCGGGCTGCGCTGCAGCATGGTGACATGACTTGCTTCTTTTGCGATAGCTGGGATCATCGTCGCTGCAGACGCACCCGAACCGATGACCACAACGCGCTTATTTTTATAATCAAGATCATTCGGCCAGGTCTCTGCGTGAACAAGTTGCCCTTTAAACTGGTCCATGCCAGGCCACTGAGGTTGGTAGCCACTGCGGTGTCGGTAATAACCTGAGCACATCCATAAGAAACCGGTTTCAAGGCTGAAGGTTTTGCCCGTGCTTAGGTTACAGACTTCGAGCTGCCAGCGTGTTGACTTGCTCGACCAAGTGGCGCGGCGAATGTCGTGCTGATAGTGAATATGCTGATCGATGTCGTGTTCGTCGATCACTTCCGCCATATACCGGCGAATTTCTTCGGCAGTTGCAATCGGTACGCCTCGCCATGGCTTAAAGCGATACCCAAAGGTATGTAAGTCGCTGTCTGACCTAATGCCCGGGTAATTGTGACTGAGCCACGTTCCGCCGAAGCTGCTCATGCGTTCTAAAATAAGGAAGTTTTTATCCGTACACTGTTGCTGTAAGTGGTACGCCGCAGCGATTCCGGATAGGCCTGCGCCCACGATTAGGACATCGACATAGCCGATGGATTCGGCCTGCTTCCGCGGGCTGCGGCTATTGTGCAGCGTTTTGGGGTCTGCTTCCTGGTTCATCGCATGCTGTCCACTTGCAAATTGAATAGGGCCTTCAGTGTAGAGGGTCAACGCTCAACTTGCTTGCCGTAAACATCGGTGATAGTTTCGCAATGTTGGTGCTCGCATAGACTGTTCTTGTCTTGCAGTTAAACGGGAACCAGCCGTATCGACCGAAATGCGTTTTTTCGAACCGGTGCGAGCTGGGCTGCCCCCGCAACGGTCGATGAATGCCTTCGTTCTCGGTCTACAGGTTTTGCATGCGCGAAACCGAAGTCTTGAGACGATCGAAAACGCCAAGTCGTTTTGCCACTGGGCTCACATGCCTGGGAAGGAGACTTCGGCGATTCATCAGCCCGGATACCGGCCAACAGGTGCCGCTTGGTCAAGGCCAAACGGCGGTTGCATGCCTGCAGCGGGGAAGCTGTGGGTAGCGTCGTATTGGGAGCTTTGCATGCGTTCTCAGATTCACCAAGGCTGGCCTAGCCCTTTTTGCGGTCTCATTACACTTTGGGGCGCAGTCGGCCTCAGCGCTTCCCAAGTGGCACAGGCGCAGTTTGCGCAGCCGGCAGGCGAGGCTTCTGCTGGCACTTTCATTGCTCAAAAGGCTGATCATCGCCCCCCGTCGGAGCGTGCCGTTTTTGTGACCGCAACGCGCAGCCCATCGCCCCTGGGGACAGCCCTCGCTGACCATCAGGTGATTGATCGCGAGCACATCGAGGCGGCCATGGGTATGACGCTTGTCGAACTGATCGGCAGTCTGCCTGGCGTGCAATGGGTCAACGCCGGCGGGCATGGTAAAGCTTCAAGTCTCTTGTTGCGCGGGACCGAATCAAGACATGTGCTTTTGCTGATTGATGGCGTTCGTTTTTCTTCGGCAACCCTTGGGCTTGCGTCGCTTGAAAATCTTCCGCTCGACGCTATTGAACGTGTTGAGCTTGTCCGCGGACCAATGTCTGCACTCTATGGAAGTGATGCGGTAGGTGGAGTGATACAGGTATTTACCCGGGCTGGCGCTGCGAATTCGCCTGGGGTGCTTGGTGCGGGCCAACGCTACCCTTCCTTGCTACAAAGTGCATGGGGTAGTAGGGGATATGCTTCAATGAGCTGGCTACAGCGCTGGAAGTCCCCGTCATTTGATGCGAGTTTGCAGATTAGCGGCCTCCGAAGCGATGCATTTTCTGCTACGAATGCGCGCGAACCTTGGGGGAGTTTTGATCCTGATGCGGATCGCTTTCGACAATCGAGCGCAAACGCCCAGGCGGGCTGGGACATCGCACCTGGGCTGAGGCTAGACATGTCGGCGCTCCGGGTTGAGGGGCGAACGGCGATCGACGATGGGCTTGGGACCGATAGCCGCGCTGGTTTGTTGAGCCAAATAGGCCAGTTGGGGCTGCAAGCCCAAGTCTCGAAAGTATGGCACTCGCGTATCCGATGGTCAGAGGCTGTCGATGGCTACAACACGCTTCGGACGGCTTCGCCCTGGACCGAGCTTGGTGAAACCCGCAGTCGATCGCAACAATGGATTTGGGAAAACCAATTGGCCCTCAGCAAGGGTTTGCTCCAGATTCACGCCGAGCAACAGCATCAAGAAGTATCACGACCTGGAGAGCGATTCGAACAATCATCGCGCTCGATTCGCGGCTATGGACTGGGCTGGATCGCGCAAGAGGGCCCTCACCAGTGGCAAGTTAATCTTCGACGCGACGAAAACAGCCAGTTTGGCAGCGAAAACACGGGTGCATTGGCTTATGGTTTTCGCTTAGGCACACTTTGGCGTTTACGCATGGCCATAGGTACGAGTTTCGTAGCACCTAGTTTTAATCAGCTTTACTACCCAGGCTTTGGTAATCCAGCACTTCAGGCTGAACGCGGTCTAAGTCGTGAATGGGGTTTGAATTATCAGCAAGGCGATAAGCATGTTTCGATAAGCTACTTTCAACAACGGATTCGTGGCTATATAACGGCCGGGCCAATCCCGGAAAATCTGCCCTATAGCGATATCGAGGGCTTATCACTCGCAGGCTCGCGGCGATTTGGGGGGCTTCAGTGGTCTGCTGCCTATGACTGGCTTGACCCGCGCAATACCAGCGTCGGTTCTCCTTTTGAGGGGAACTTGCTGCCTCGACGCGCAAGGCAGCAATTTCGCCTGGCGTCGCAGGGACGTAGCGGGCCGTGGACCTTTGGAGGGCAGTGGCAGGTTCTTGGCGATCGTTATGATGATCAAAGCAATACCTTGAGACTGCCAGGGTATGCCCGCCTTGATGTATTCGCGCATCGGGCCATCGCCAGCGACTGGCGCCTTTCGATGCGTATGGGCAACCTGACCGATCGCCGCTATGAAACAGCTTATGGTTATAACCAGGCTGGCCGCGCCTTGTATGTCGGTCTGTCGCATACGATGCGTTGAGTGTGGGGGCTATGCGTAGCGTTATAGCATGTATTTCGATCATCGGCTTTTTTCTGATAGGGCCAACTTGGGCTAGTGCCTGGCCAGTGAAGCTGACCGACGATCGAGGGCGTGTCGTGCAACTAAGCAAAGCGCCGCAGCGCATCATTAGCCTGCTTCCTTCGCTGAGCGAGAGTGTGTGTGCGCTTGGCGCTTGCGAAAAAATCGTGGGAACGGATCGCTTCTCCGATTTTCCCGAGCGCTTGAAGTCTCTGCCCAAGTTGGGCGATCTTGATGATTTGCAATGGGAGCGGCTTAAAGCGCTCAAGCCCGATGTCGTGCTTGCCTCGCGCGCCATGAGACAAGTTGACAGGCTGGAGGCGATGGGCATTCAGGTGATCGCACTGGATTCTAAATCGCATCAGGATGTAGAGCGAAGTCTGCGTTTGCTTGCCCAAATGCTTGGTGATCCGCAGGCTGGCGATCGCTTATGGCAGTCGATCGATCAAGCGATGCAGTCAGCAAAACATGCGCTGCCCGCGTCGCTTAAAGAGGCAAGCGTATATGTGGAGGTTGGACCGTCGATGCATGCGGCCGGTCCAGACTCATTTCTTGGGCAAAGTCTGCAAGTCCTAGGGCTTCGCAATGTGGTGCCGGCGAGCATGGGCTCTTTTCCCCAACTCAGCATCGAGTGGCTGCTTGGTGCGCAGCCTGGGTGGATTGTTCTGCAGGCTGACCCTTCGGGTCAACATGCAAAGCGTCCTGGTTGGCGGGGTCTTAAGGCCATCCAACAAGGTCGGCTGTGTGAGTTGGCTGGTCCGCAGTTTGACCTTCTGGTGCGTCCGGGCCCAAGGCTTGGACAGGCTGCCCAGGTGTTGGCTGAGTGTTTAACGCTAGCCTCCACAAAAGCAGCTTGAACCACTCAATGCCATCCTGGCGGGCCAGGCAGGATCGTTTCGTATTATTGGGGCTGTGCTTTGCATGCCTCGTGCTCGCCCTCGTGAGCTTAAGTTTGGGAAGCGGCGGAAGCGTGCTTTCATTATTGGATTCGGCTGAGCAAATTCAAAGCCTAGTTATTGAAGTTCGTCTGCCCCGGGTTTTGGGTTGTCTGCTGGCGGGAGCCCTACTTGGCCTTGGCGGCTTGCTAGCCCAAAGCCTGTTTCGCAATCCACTTGCTGATCCGTATTTACTTGGAACCGCCTCGGGGGCAAGCCTCGCAGTTACCTTGGTTTATGCAGCCGGGCTTGGCGCCTTGCCTTGGCCCTGGCTTGCCCAAGTCGGTACGGTATTTGCGGCTTTTTGTGGCGCGTGCTTAGCCTTAGCGTTTAGTCTACTGTTGCGGCAAACACGAACTGCGCTGGCAAACGATGCTCATGCATACTTATTACTCGCTGGCATCGTTGTGGCCTTAGTCTTAGGAGCCTTGAGCGATTTGCTGACCCATTTGCGTCCTGAACTTCTTCGCTATCGACTTGCCTTTGCCTTAGGCCAGACGAGTCTGATCGACTGGGGCGCAGTTTGGCAAATGTTCGTGGGCCTTTTGCTGTTAATCGTACTTGCGAGGTTGCATGCTCATGTACTCGATGCACTTATCCTGGGGCAATATACAGCGGC
>VGHV01000128.1 GCA_016868095.1 Betaproteobacteria bacterium | reverse complement strand
GGCGCGATCAAAGTTGTTAAGTAGGCGCCTATGGCGTAGAAAGCACCATGGGCGAGGTTAACGATACCGCCAAGCGAAAAAATCAGCGATAAACCCAGTGCTATCAGCAGGTAATAAACCCCATCTAAGAGGCCATTGAGCAATTGCTGCAAGATGATGCTTGACATGACTGTGAGGGTTTAAGCGTTCTAAGATCAAGTGCTTTGACGGGATGCGCACTGAAAATGCTGCATCCAATCACCGAAGAGGCTTTGACTTCCTAGTCAAAGCCTCCCAGTGCTGAAGAGGGTGCACGATCGCAGACTTACTCGGTTAGCCAGTCTTTCGAGGTGTATGCGATCGATTCCCCTCAATCGATGGCGATCAAGCCGGCATATTGCAGGTGTTTTCCTCTTTGGTGGCCGCAATCACCTCAAGGCTCTCGTTGGCCGCAGGTACGGGATCGCTTGGTTTGTAAATATCCCACTTATTCTTGAGATCTTTCGCCTTTAATGCCTCGACGGCATACATCTCATGCATCAGTTGATGATCGTAGGCGCGGAAATAGCCTTCCCGGGTCTTGAGCAAATCAAACTTGGCACCTTTCTCCCAGTGGCCAATGATCTGGGTTGCCTCCGTGGATTTAATGTCGTTCATCGATTTCGCAAGGATGTGCATACTGATGTAGTCCCCCCAAGCCTGATTTTCGGGTGGCTTACCGTATTTTTTTGTAAAGGCTTGCACGAATGCTTTGGAACCAGGCGTATTAATTAAGTGATGCCAAACGAGCGGCCAGGTTCCAAAAAAGTTACCCTGGCCAGCGCCCCAGGCAACTGCTGTATCAAAGCCAAAGCCTGCAACGGGAAAGTCGAGTCCAAACTCTGCATACTGCTTTAAAAAGTTAGTAATTTGGACACCAGCAAGATTCGAGATCACGAGGTCAGGCTTGGCCGCACGAATTTTCAACAGGTAAGCGGAAAAGTCTGCTGCATCGGTTGGAACGAGCTCATCGGCTGCAAACTGACCGCCGTTGCCCTCCATAAATCGTCTGGCAACTTTAAGTAAGTCATGACCAAAGGCGTAGTCGGCTGTTAATGAATACCAGCGCTTTCCCTTGACCCGGTTTTGTGCAAGAAGAGAGCGCCCAACGGTCTTAACGTACATCGAGTTTTGACTCTCGACATGAAACATGTATTTGTTACAATTTGAACCACGTAATGCGTCAGAGTTTGCGCCGGTGTTGATAAAAAGATTCTTGGTTCGCTGTGCAACTTGGGCGATCGTAAGCGCTGAAGCCGACGATATCTCCCCCACAATACAGGCGACTTTATCGCGTTCGATCAAGCGCTCTGCCTTGGTGGATGCGGTTTGCGGGTTTACAGAGTCCTCTTTAACCAATTCAACTTTGCGGCCGAGGATCCCCCCTTTTGCGTTGATCTCTTCAATAGCGAGATCGGCTGCTTGAACAGCATATTCTCCAAGTGTTCCAAGAAACCCGGTCCGTGGCGTTAAATGGCCAATCTTGATGACATTGGATTGCCCACGGCTAATGAAGGGAAAGCCAGCGAGCCCTCCTGCTGCCATAGCAGCGCCACCCCTAAGAACCTGTCGACGCGAACCTGCATGCCTGGCGTTCGGGCTTGGCTTTGCACCGGAGCTCGCTTGATGATCGCTTCCCGTTATATCTTTTTCACCCATCTGTATCGTGCTCTTGTTATCCATCGCTTCCTCCTTGTGTGCGAAATGTCGCAGTGCTGCAGCTAAGCACAGCTACGAGGCACTGTCTAGTCGACAGGTTCGGAAAAATGAGTTTCGGTTGATATCACAAAAACGCCAGGATGCAGAATGATAAGCAAACTTTGGTACAAACTTTCGGTCTGCTTGCGTTTAGTACAGACTTCGGTCTACGAGCGTGCGCAGCTCGTTACAGTGAAGTACTTTGCATGAGGGAGAAACATCTATGGCAATTACCAGAGGTTATCGTCAACTTGTCGGTGAAGCGCTCAAGGAAGTCACCACATATACCGTCGAGCAAGTACTAGAACGGCAAGGCATTGTGCAGGCCATTTCAGATGTGCAACTCGTTGACATCCGTGATGTACGTGAACTCGAACGCGAAGGCACGATCCCCTTAGCCCTGCATGCCCCTCGTGGCATGCTTGAATTTTGGGTAGACCCAGAATCGCCTTACTTTAAATCCGTGTTTGCAAATGAAGACAAAGAAATGATCTTGTTTTGCGGTGGGGGTTGGCGCAGTGCATTAGCCGCCAAGACTTTGCAAGATATGGGTATAACAAATGTTGCACACATGGATGGCGGTTTCAGTGCATGGAAGTCAGCGCAAGCACCAATAATCAGTTATCAAGAGCATAAGCTTCAGAACGTAACTAAGGCGGAGAGGCATGTTAAGGATTAATGCTGAGCGATTGATAAGGGACTTGCTGCACTTGCGAGCTTTTGGCTCACAGTCCTCAGGGGTGGTCAGGCCAGCCTTCAGTCAAGCCGATATGCAAGCTCGGTACTGGCTACGTGAGCAGTTTGAGCAGGCGGGCCTGACCAGTCGGATCGACGGGGTTGGGAATGTGCTTGGTTTTTCGCCACATCCTGGAAAGGCCTTGCTGATTGGCTCTCACGCTGATTCGCAGCCTACAGGCGGATGGCTTGATGGCGCTATGGGCGTTATTTATGCGCTTGAGATTGCGAAAAGCTTGTCTGAATCAGATAGCTATCGACATCTTCCTGTTGATATCGTTGCGCTACAAGATGAGGAATCGCGCTTTATTGGTTGTCTTGGAGCGAAGTCGCTGACAGGCGTTTTGGATGATCATGTGGTGCGGCATGCAACGGACAAAGACGGTATTCGGCTCGTAGATGCGCTTGAAGCTGCAGGCCTCTCCGAGGTGCCACGCGAGCGTCTCGATCGCACACGCTATATCGGATTTCTTGAGGCTCATATCGAGCAAGGCCCCACCCTCGAGGTCAATTCAAAGCGTATCGGCATCGTGACAGAGATCGTCGGCGTGCGAGGTCTTAAGGCGATTTTCCGGGGGCAGCAAAATCATGCTGGCACCACGATGATGGCCTTAAGGCGGGACGCATCGACCGCGCTCTATGCTTTTGCGCACAGGATTAATCAGGTTTTTGCTGCTCATGCTGCCGAGCGAAGTGTTTGGACAATGGGTCGGGCTAAGCTTGTGCCCAATGCAACTTCGATCATCCCTGGTTATGCAGAACTTGATTTGCAGTTTCGTGATGCAAGTGAATCACAATTAGATCGATTCACAGCGCTAGCTTATGAGACTGCTGACGAGATTGCTAAGTCTTCACTTGTAGGCGTCGAGCTCATCGAAGCGCGTAGTCCAGTAGCACCCAGCAAGATGAGCGAATCGCTGTACAGCTATTTAGAGCGGTCCGCGCGGCAGCATGTGCCAAATGCGTGGATACATATGCCAAGTGGCGCGTTTCACGATGCAGGTGTTATGGCTGATTTCATGCCTAGCGCCATGCTTTTTATACCGTCTATCGGAGGCATAAGTCACGACTTTGCTGAGGATAGTCACCGTGACGATCTAATCCTTGGCTGTCAGGTCATGGCAACAGCAGTCGTGGATTTGCTTGCGTCGTGCTAACCATGGTTGAGTCGTGAAACCATGATTGTTCAACTTAATGAGTGTTATATCGGTAATATCACAATGGAGACCGTACGATGAAAAAAGTGATTCAACCCATTGCCCTCAGAAGAAGGGTACTTACCAATGCGCTTCAGACTGGTTTAGTCCTGGGCGCTGGGGCTATGACCGGCGCCGCTCTCGGTCTAAGGTCTGCAGCTGCACAATCAGGGCCCTTAGCTGGCTATCCAAGTAAGCCGATTAACTTAATCGTGCCATGGCCGCCCGGTGGATCGACTGATCGGCATCTTCGCAAGTTTGCAGAGATCGCAAGCAAATACGTGGGTCAGAGCATCATTATTGAGAACAAGCCCGGCGCTGGTGGCATGCTTGGTCCCTCAACCATGGCAGCAGCAGCTAAAGCCGATGGCTATACACTCGCCCAACTTCCGATGAGTGCATTTCGAATCCCACATATGCAAGCAGTATCCTGGGATCCGATACGTGATTTTACTTATATCATTGGCTTAACAGGCTATACCTTCGGCATTACCGTTCGGGCGGACTCGAAATTTAAAACAATCCAAGAAATCGTTGAGTTTGCGAAAGCGAATCCTGAAAAACTATCGGTGGGCAATACCGGCACTGGTACTACGCCACATCTTGTTATCGAAGAGCTTGGCATGCGAACAGGTGCAAAGTTTCTTCATGTTCCTTTTAAAGGGAATTCAGAAAATACCCTTGCGCTACTTGGTGGTCATACGGATGTCTTATCCGATGCAACCGGTTGGGGCCCTAATGTTGACGCAGGTAAGATGCGATTGCTGATGACTTTTGGTGAGCGGCGTACAAAGCGCTGGGCATATGCGCCCACAGCGAAAGAATTGGGTTACGGCATTGTTTCAAATTCACCCTATGGCATCGTTGCACCTAAAGGCCTTGACCCACGCATTCAGAAGCATTTACACGACGTTTTTAGAAAGGCACTTGATGATCCAGAGCATCTGAAAATGCTCGACACACTTGACCAGGAGTATTGGTATAAAAGTAGCGAGGATTATCTTGCTTGGGCAAAACAAACGCTCGAGTCTGAGCGAAGGCTCATCGATGCCCTTGGGTTGTTAAAAAAGTCTTAGTTCTAGAGCTTAGTCTTCGCCAATGAGACGAATCGCTTGCCATCTTTCAAAAATTGCATCAAGATTCACGCTGCATCGGGAGAGTTCGCAAACACGACGCCGAAGGAGCAACCGCCCCGGAATCTCTCAGGCAAATGGACCGATGCAGCGTACACACTCTGAAGAGCGGGCCGCAGTTGCGTGCCCCACCGAAGGAGCAAGCCTGAGCTGAGGTCAGTTCTGGCGAAACTCTCAGGTCTAGGACAGAGGGGGCCAAGCGAGCGAATGCTTGCGGCTTTCTTTTCCTGGAGTGAATATGTCGAAGCATGTGATCATCGTTGGCGGTGGTATTACCGGCATTACCGTTGCCTATCAGCTAATTAAGCAAGGCTTTAAGGTCAGCGTTGTCGAACGTCATCGCTATCCCGCCATGGAAACAAGCTATGCAAATGGCGGTCAACTTTCTGCTTCAAACGCTGAGGTGTGGACTCATCCTAGCACCATGCTCAAGGCGCTCAAGTGGCTATTCAGGGCCGATGCGCCCTTGCTAGTTAGTCCCATGCCAAGCTGGCATAAGTTGACTTGGTTTTTCGAATTTTTATCAAATATTCCGAAGTACGAAAGTAATACGATTGCTACGGCAAGTTTGGCGATCGCTGCGCGTGAGCATTTGTTTGCATGGGCAAGGGAAGAGGGCATCGAATTTGATCTCGAGCAGCAAGGGATTTTGCATATTTATCGCGATAAAAAAGGGTTTGATCACGCCGCCGCTGTGAGCAAGCTCCTTGCGAAGGGTGGCCTCGAGCGAAGAGCCGTAAGTCCCTCTGAAATGAAGGCCATCGAACCAAACTTAATCGGTTCTTTTTATGGCGGTTTTTATACCGAGAGCGATAGCACGGGCGACATCCATCAATTTACGAATGGCCTTGCCAAAGCCGCACAAGCGCGTGGCGCAAGAATTCTTACCGGCGCTGCGGTCGCAGACCTGGGCTCAGATGGCCAACATGCGTGGGTCGAATTAAGCGCTGGCGATCGGATCGAGGGTGATGCGATAGTTATTTGTGCCGGCGTTGAAAGCAAGCGCTTGGCTTCAAAACTTGGTGATCGTTTAAACATCTATCCAGTCAAAGGCTATTCGATCACCGTTCAACTCGACGATGAGAAAAGCAAGGCTGCGGCACCCCAGGTAAGTCTGCTCGACGACGCGACGAAGCTGGTTAGCAGCCGCTTAGGAGAAGGGCGCTTCCGTGTGGCTGGGACTGCCGAATTCAACGGCTTTGATCGAAACATTCGCGCTGACCGTATCGAACCGCTTATTTCCTGGGTCAAGGCATGCTTTCCGGATGTGAGCACTAGACAAGTGATTCCCTGGGCAGGTTTGCGCCCAATGATGCCCGATATGATGCCTCGGGTCTGCCAGGGATCAAGACCAAATGTTTTCTATAACACAGGCCATGGGCATTTAGGGTGGACCCTGGGCGCAATCACCGCTGTGAAGCTGTCCGAACTCTTATCGCTTTGGCAGACACAAACGGCTGCAGCCTCGTCTAGAGGCTTGCTGGCAAAGTCAGCGCAAATTGCTTCGGCTAGGATGAGCTCCTAGGCTTTTTAGGTACTAGGATTTTTTTTTGGCCACCGCGGTTTTGAAGGCGGTACCTGCTGTAAAGCGCGGGACCGTCGTCGCTGCGATCTTGATCGCAACACCCGTGGATGGATTGCGTCCTGTTCGAGCGGGGCGTTTTACAGCTTTGAATGAACCAAAGCCTGTTATTTGGACATCCTGCTTTTTTGCGACGGTCTTTACGATATTGCTCAGGATCGCTTCGAGGGCGCGCCCCGCTGCAGCTTTGCTGAGATCGGCTTCTTGCGCAATGATCTCGATAAGTTCGCCCTTATTCACCCTTATTCTCCTTGGATCCTCGGTGTTTGCGGAAAGCGTTAGATTTTCTCACAGCTTCCTCTGAAGTAAAAACCACGCAAGGCTATGACGAGCCCGAATCACAGCTCAGATTGCGGTGTTACTACGAATATTACCGTAAGGCCTTGACCTGGGGTGTGAATCGTCGCAAAATGCTGCATTGCAACATAAATGGCGTATCGACGAACGCTTCTATGTCAAACCTTGGAAGGCTAACACTTGCCGCTCTAGGCGTTGTGTATGGCGATATTGGCACGAGTGTGCTTTACGCCATGAAAGAAATCTTCGCCTCGGGTCATGTTCCCTTGACTTCAGAAAACATTTTTGGCGTGTTGTCCATACTTGTGTGGACCTTGACCCTGATTGTTTCACTTAAGTATGTCAGCCTGGTGCTGAAGGCTGACAATCGCGGCGAGGGCGGCTTGGTCGCCATGCTTGCACTTGCAAATGAGTCAGTTGGTGATAGGCCTGGTTTAAAACGCTTCCTATTTCTTATCGGTATTTTTGGCACCTGCCTCTTTTATGGCGACGGTGTCATCACGCCAGCAATCTCAGTGCT